>DATHTQ010000437.1:0-2235 GCA_035463055.1 Candidatus Limnocylindria bacterium | reverse complement strand
CGCTTGCGCACGTCCCCGCCGATGGTCATGTCGCCCCCGGCGGTCACGATGATCTGCATGCTTCCATCCCGGAACAGGCGCCCCGGGGGAATGGTGGCCGTCGGGGCCGCAGTGGGCGCGGGCGTGGCATACGGCTCGACGGACGGCTCGGGGCTGAGCTGGGCTAAGGATACCTCCTCGTCGCCCAGGGCGGGGAAAGGCAGGCAGGCAAGGAGCAGGAGCAGGGCCAGGAGGCGCCGGGGATGCTTCATCGGGCAGTCTCTCCTCAGAGGGAACCAAGGAACGCGGAGATGCGCTCGAACGCCTCCAGCAATTTCTCGGTCGCGGTCGCGTAGCAGCAGCGGATGTGGCCTTCGCCGCTCTCGCCGAAGGCGCCGCCGGGCACGCACACGACGTGCTTCTCCAGCAGCAGCCGCTCGCAGAAAACGTCGCTGGTGAGGCCGGTGGACTTGATGGACGGGAACATGTAGAAGGCGCCCTTCGGCTCGAAGGCCGGCAGGCCCATGTCGGTGAACGCCTGCAGCGTCAGCCTGCGCCTGCGGTCATAGCTCTCGCGCATCTTCTGCACTTCGGCATAGTTGTTCTGGCGGCCCTGGCGCAGCGCGTTCCACGCCGCGACCTGGCTTTGCCGGCTGGCGCACATGATGGTGTACTGGTGGATGCGCGAGACGGCGGCGACGATGGGCTCCGGGGCGCACAGGTAGCCCAGGCGGAAGCCGGTCATCGCGAACGCCTTGGAGAACCCGCTGATGACCATCGTGCGCTCCCTCATGCCCGGAAGCGACGCGATGGAGTGCTGGAAGAAGTCGTTGTACGCCAGCTCGCTGTAAATCTCGTCGCTGAGGACGAACAGGTCGTGCTTTTTCGCGACCTCGGCGACCGCCGCCAGCTTTTCCTTGGGCATGACCCCGCCGGTGGGATTGTTGGGGTAGGAAAGCATGAGCACGCGGGATCTTGGGGTGATCCGCGCCTCCAGGTCGTCGGCCCTCAGCTCGAATCCCTCCTCCGCGCGCGTGGGCACGTATACCGGCGTGCCGCCGGCGAACCGGGCGCAGGCGGCGTAGCTGATGTAGCACGGCTCGGGGATGAGCACCTCGTCGCCGGGGGAGACCAGCGCGCGCATCGCGATGTCGATGGCCTCGCTCGCACCAACGGTGACCAGGATCTCGGACTCGGGGTCGTACTCCAGGCTGAACCGGGAGGACATGTACCGGCTGATCTCCTCGCGCAGCGGCTTGATGCCCGCGTTGGTGGTGTACTGCGTTTCGCCGTCCAGCAGGCTGTCGATCGCCGTGCTGCGCACCGGGAAGGGGGTCACGAAATCGGGCTCGCCGACGCCCAGGGAAATCGTGTCCTTCATGGTGCCCGCCACGTCGAAGAAGCGGCGGATCGCGCTGGGCGGCACCGAGGAGATGGCGGGGTTGATGAACCGCTCGCTGGTTTGGCTCATGGCGATACGGCCAGCCTCCTGTCGCTTTCCGGCGCGTCGAAGACCACGCCATCCTGTTTGTAGCGCTTGAGGACGAAGCTCGTGCTCGTGCCGGTGACGGTCTCCAGGGGGCTCAGGCGCTCGGACACGAATTGGGCCAGCTCCTTGAGGGTCGGGGCCGCTACCTGCACGAGCAGGTCGTAGTTGCCGCTCATCAGGTACACGCTGCGCACCGCCTCGAAGCTGTTGATGCGCTTGGCGACCGCGTCGAAGCCGAAGTCCCGCTGGGGGGTCACCTTGACCTCGATCATCGCCTCGACGAGGTTCCGGTCCGTCTTGTCCCAGTTGACGACCGGTCGGTAGCACAGCAGGACGCCGTCACGCTCCAGCGTGTCGATCGCGCCGCCGATATCCCGGGCGTCCGCGTCCAGCATCACCGCCATCTTCTCCAGCGGGATGCGGCAGTCCTCGTTGAGCAGGTCGATGATCCTCTTTTGCAGCGTGTCCATTTTCATTACCTCAAAAGATCCCGCTGATGACCCCGTCGTCCGTCACGTCGATGTTGAGGGCGGCGGGCTGCTTGGGAAGCCCGGGCATCGCGATGATGTCCCCGGCGAAGACGACCACGAACCCGGCGCCGCCGGAAAGGCGCAGGTCGCGGATGGTGATCTCGAACCCTTCGGGCGCGCCCAGGGCCTTGGGGTCGTCGCTGAAGGAATACTGGGTCTTAGCGATGCAGACGGGCAGGCAGTCCAGCCCGTCCTTGGCGAACTGTGCCAGCATCTTGCGCGCCTGCGCGGAATAGT
>DATHTQ010000436.1:0-2644 GCA_035463055.1 Candidatus Limnocylindria bacterium | reverse complement strand
ACCCTACCTTCCCTACATCAAGGAGGGGATGAAGGGCGTGGTCGACGAGTCCGGAACCGCCAAGCGTTACTTCGACGGCTGGAAGTACACAGATGAGCTGTGGGCGAAGACCGGCACCTCGCAGGTGACCATCGGCGGCATCAAGCTGGACCTGGAGAACAACGGATGGTTCGTCGCCCTGGCGCCGTTCAAGACGCCCGCGGAGATCGCGGTGGTCGTGCTCATCCCCAACGGCAAGGCCGGGGCGGAGGCGACGCGCTCCGCGCGCGACTTCATCGGGTGGTGGATGGACGACCGCGGCAAGCATACCGGCGACATGCCGGTGGTCCCCGGCAACCAGCTGATGCCGTAAGGAGGCCATGATGGGGAAGGCGTTTCTGTTCATCTCCGGCAAGGGCGGCGTGGGCAAGTCCACGCTGGCCGCGGCGCTGGCCGTGGCGTCCGCGAGGACGGGCGCGCGCACCGCGCTGGTGGACGGCGACATCGGCCTGCGCAGCCTGGACATGATGCTCGGGCTGCAGGACAAGGCGGTGTACGAGCTGACGGACGTGGCGGGCAGGACGGTTTCCCTGGAAGACGCCCTGGTGCGCCACCCCGAGTTCACGGCGCTGTGGCTCCTGGTCGGCGGCCAGCAGGCCCGCCCCAAGGACGTCAGCAAGCAGGACCTGAAAAAGATCGTCGGCACCCTCAAGAAGCGCTTCGACCTTGTGCTCCTGGACGGCCCCGCCGGCCTGGGGCGCGGTGCGAAAAACTTCCTGGGCATCGCGGACGAGGTCGTCGTCGTGGCGACGCCGGACCAGGTCGCGACCCGCGCCGCGGAGAAGACGGCTTCCTGGCTGTACGGCATGGGCATCCGCCCCTGGCTCGCGCTCAACCGGGTGCGCCGCGACCTGGTGCTCCGGGGCGACGCCCCGCAGCCGGGGACGCTGGCGCAGGCGCTGGACCTGCCCCTGCTGGGCGTCCTGGAGGAAAACCCGGCATTGGTATCGCTGTCGGCCAACGGCATGACGGCCGCACAGGCCGGGGATACCCGCGCCGATGAAGCGCTGTCGGACATGCTGTCGCGCATGGCGGGCGAGCATACGCCCGTCGAGGATTTCGCTGCCCCAAGGCTCAACATCTTCCAGAAGATCTGGGCCTGGCTTGAGGATTAGGAATGAACCAGTTCGAGGACAAGCGCTCCCGGCAGCACTTCGACGTGGTGCTGCTCATCGCGGTGTACGCGCTGATGCTCATGGGCGTCATCGCCATCGCGGTGGCCACCTTCAACCCAGACGTCTCCGCGGACCTGCCGCTGCTCAACCGCATCCTCGCCAGCGACACGGGTTCCTGGCAGGCGATTTTCGTCATCGCGTCGCTGGTCGTCGTGTGGTTCATCGTCAGCGTTCCGTACGAGCATTTCAAGAACTACGCGGAGCTGTACTACATCGGCATCGTGGCCTTCCTGCTGGCGGTGCTGATCACCAGCTCGGCCATCCGAGAGGTCAAGGCGTGGTTCCAGCTGAGCCTGGGACGCATGCTGCAGCCCAGCGAGTTTGCCAAGCTGACGCTGATCCTGATGCTGTCCAAGGAGCTCCAGAAGACGAGCAAGCCCATGGGCAGCCTGCGCTCCGTGATGCGCATCGGCGTCATCACGATGCTGCCCGCGAGCATCATCATCCTCCAGGGTGAGACGGGCAGCGTGCTGGTGCTTCTGGGGATGTCCTACCTCCTGTTGTTCTTTGCCGGCGTGGACTGGAAATGGATCGCGGGCATCGGGCTCACCGCCGTACTCGGCGTCGCGGGCATCTTCGCCTACGGCATCATCGGCGGGGGGACGAACTACCGCCTGCTGCGCATCCTTTCCTTCATCGACCCATACGCCTACAACCTGAGCGAGGGGTACCAGTCCCTGCGCAGCCAGCAGGCCATCGGCGCGGGCGGGCTGACCGGCGTGGGCCTGTTCGTGCCCGGCTCGATGAGCCAGCTCAACTTCGTGCCGGAGGACTGGACGGACTTCATCTTCGCGACCATCGGCGAGGCGGTGGGGTTCGTCGGCTCGGCGCTCATCGTCCTGCTGATGCTGTTCATCGTGCTCAGGATGCTTTACCTCTCGCGCTATACCTACGACAAGTTCGGCCGGCTCATCATCGTCGGCGTGATGGCCATGCTGTTCCTTCATACGCTGCAGAACATCGCGATGACCGTCGGGCTCATGCCCATCACGGGCATCCCGCTGCCGTTCCTGAGCTACGGCGGCAGCAACCTGCTGACCAACGTCATCGGCGTGGCGATGGTGCTCAACGTGACGCGCAACCGTTCCGCGGTGTTCCCTACCTACAACGTGATCGCAGGGTCGGCCCTGCGCAAGCGCGGCGCGCGCAGGAAGCCCATCTACGTGAACACGTCGGGGGACGGGGCGCCGTTTTCCAGGCGCGGGCGCAGGGGCGCGCGGCGCGCGGACGCCCGCAAAACCGCCTGACTGCAGCCCAAAAAGCCGCGTATCCAAAAATTTTACCTCTTGGGCAGATTCCCTTGTTTATTGCCGGAATGCTGTGTATAATCCCGCTGCATCAAGCAATAGGGGAGGAACGCCCTCATGACCCTGGTCAAGTGCCCGCGCTGCGAACTGAACTACATCAGCGCAAAGGAAACGATATGCAAG
>DATHTQ010000435.1:0-1643 GCA_035463055.1 Candidatus Limnocylindria bacterium | reverse complement strand
GCCGAGGGGCTGGACGGGGCGGCGCTGCGCGTGCTGGACGCGGCGGCCGTCGTGCACGACGTGGGCATCCCGCCCGCCCTGGAGAAGTACGGCAGCGCCGCGGGCCCCTGCCAGGAGGAGCTGGGCCCGCCCGTCGCCCGCGCGCTGATGGAGGGCTGGCCGGAGGACGAAATCGCGCGCGTGTGCTGGCTCGTCGCGCACCACCACCACGACCGGGACGTCACGGACCCGGACCACCGGGCGCTCGTCGAGGCCGACTGGCTGGTCAACCTCTACGAGCACGGCGCCGCGCCGGAGTTCGCGCGGGAAATATTCGAATCCGTGTTCAGGACCGCGATGGGCAAACGGCTGTTCCAGGCGATGTTCAAAACGGAGTAAAACCTCCGCGCACGCTCCTGCGGGGGCGCGCGACGCGTTTTTGCCGCCCCAAAAATAGAACCCCCGCGAGGATTCGCCGGGGGTCCCTTTTCCTTGCGGGTTCCGGAGGTTATTTCAGCGTCCTGACGCCCCTGTACCCGCTCAGCGCCCCGAAGAACGTACCCGCGGACACGGTGCGGTACGCGCGGACCTTGAAGTAGTACGCGGTGTTCGGGGTCAGCCCCGTGATGGTGAACGTCGTTGCGCTCACCTTGCGAAGGACCCTGTAGGTCCCGCCCGCAGTGCTGCTCACCTGCACCTCGTACCCGCTCGCTCCCGGCACTGCGGTCAGCACGAGCTTCACCCGGTCCTTCCCGGTCGCCGTGGCGCTCTGGATGGCAGCCTTCGCCAGCGGGATGCCCGCCGCGGGCGCGCTGAAGACCTCCGACGCGACCGTGCCGGTGAAGCCGGAGGTGCTGATGTAGTTGGTGGAGCGCACCTTGTACCAGTACAGTTTTCCCGGTGTCAGGCCGGTGTTGGACCAGGTGGTCGCCGGGGTCGTCCGCACCGGCGCGTACGGCCCGGCCTTGAACTCCGCGCGCCACACCTCGTACCCCGTCGCGCCCGGCACCGCGTCCCAGGTCACCCTGAGGCTCGTGCCGCTGACGGCCTCCGCCCGGACGCTCTTGGGCGCGGGGCGGTGCGCGACCTGCACGGGGGCGCTGAACGAGTATGCCGCCGTGTTGCTCAGGGGCTCTATCATGTAGGCGCCGGCGATGTGCCTCAGGGGCGCGTATGGCGTGAACGTCACGAACGCGATGTCGTCGCGCCCGGACGCGAGGAAGGTCAGGGTGGCGATGTGGCCGGCCCCGCGGTAGATGCGCACGGAGCCCTGGACAGGGCTTGCCGCCCCCGCGAAGTCCATGATGTGCCAGGTCACCGTATCGCCGACGTACACGCTGGATTTGTCCGCGGCCACGATCGCCCCCTCGATCATGCGGGCCGGGGGGGCCGCGATGGGCGCCAGCCCGAGCAGCAATGCCGCGCACAGCGCGGCGGAAAGCATCTTTCTCATGCGGAACTCCTTTCATCGAATCGACCGGGAATCCCCGGCCGCCATGCCGGGGATGCGGTTCACTTCAGCGTCCCGACGCCCCGGTACGCGGACAACGCCCCGAAGAACGTCCCCGCGGACACTGTCCGGTACGCCTGCACCTTGAAGTAGTAGGCGGTATTGGGCGTGAGCCCCGTGATGGTCAGGGTGGACGCGCTGACCTTGCGGAGGA
>DATHTQ010000434.1:0-3652 GCA_035463055.1 Candidatus Limnocylindria bacterium | reverse complement strand
GCCAGCAGCAACATCACGGTGCTCAGGGACGGCCAGGTCGCGGCCAAGCTGAAAACGTCGGAGACCAGCCTGGTCGAGATTGCCGAGCTCATGATCGGCCGCAGGAGCGACGCGGTCATGCGCGGCGACAAGCTGGACGCGGACGGCAGGCCCGTCGCGCTGCGCGTCCGAAACCTGTCCGTGGACATGCCCGGCGAGGACGTCAGGGACATCTCCCTGGACGTGCTGGAGGGCGAGATCCTCGGCATCGGGGGTCTCGCGGGGCAGGGCAAGATCGGCATCCCCAACGGCATCATGGGGCTGTACCGGGCGCAGGGCGACGTGGAGTTCTTCGGCGAGCCATTCCCCCTGGGCGACCCCCACAAGGCGCTGGCCGCCGGGATGGCCATGGTGTCCGAGGACCGGCGCGAGGTGGGCCTGCTGCTGGACCAGTCCATCGAGGACAACATCGTCTTCAACGCCATGCAGGTGAAGGGCGAGTACCTGCGCGGCATCCTGGGCAAGGGCTCGCCGCTGCCTTTCCGCTTGCGGGACAGCAAGGCCATCCGCGCCGTCGCCGACAGCATGGTCAAGTCCCTCGACATCCGCTGCACGTCCCCCGCGCAGCACGCGGGCACCCTGTCGGGCGGCAACCAGCAGAAGGTCTGCATCGCGCGGGCGCTGGTCATGAACCCGAGGTTCCTGTTCGTCTGCGAGCCGACGCGCGGCATCGACATCGGCGCGAAGCAGCTGGTGCTCAGCACGCTGGTGCGCATGAACAAGGAGCTGGGCATGACCGTGGTGGTCGTCTCGTCGGAACTCAACGAGATGCGCAGCATCTGCGACCGCATCGCCATCGTGTCGGAGGGGAAACTGATCGGCATCCTGCCGGTGGACGCGCCGGACGCGGCGTACGGGCTGGCCATGTCGGGCATCTCGCCGGAGAAGGAGGGGCTGGCCAATGCGTAAGGTGTCTTTCGCCAAGAGGGTGGCGGTGCTGGCGATGGCGGGGGTCGCCCTGCTGCTCGTCATCGCCGGCGTGTTCGGCATGGCGATGCGCACGGGCGCGCAGGCGCAGGAGACGCTCACCGCGATGCGCCTGGCGGCGACGCTCCGCATCACGGGCAAGGGCGCCCTGGAAGCCTACGTCAACGCGAGCAAGAAGGAAGCCTCCGACCGGGCGCGCGCGGAAAAGAAGACCATGGCCGAGCTGCGCGAGGCCGTCAACCGCGCCGAGGCGGAGGCGCGCGCCTCCATGCAGTTCGAAGAGGTGGACATCAGCAGCATCGACGCGGGCCCCGTGACCCTCGCCATCGACGCGCTCATCCAGGCCCGCAGGGCCTACGCCGCCGAGGAGGCCGCCGCGCAGGCGGCGTACCTGGCGCAGGTGGCGCCCACGGCGACCGAGGCTCCCCCCACGGACCTGCCGGAGGGCGACCTCATCGAGGCGCTCCCCGGGGAAATCACCATGGAAGAGCCCGACACGCTGTCGATGCTCACCGGCTTCCGGGCCACGCCGGAGATGCTGCGCCTGCAGGCGGACGTGGACGCGCGCTACGCGGACCTGACCCAGGCGCTGTCCTCGGTCTACCCGGGCCTGACCCCGGACGTGTTCACGATGTTCCGGCCCGCGGTCACCAGCCTCGTGTACGCCCACGGCGACACCTACGAGTCGGTCTACGACCGCATGGTCGCCAGCGGCGGCTCCGGCCTGTCGGGGACGGAAGCGGCCCGGGCGGCCGTCACCCGCTACGGCGACGACCTGGTCTACCTCGGCGTCGCCCTGGCGGTCGCCGCGCTGGCGGTGCTGTACAGCAAGCCGCTGGTGAAGAAGCTCGGCCCGCCGCGCATCATCATCGGCGCGTTCTTCCTGCTGCTCTGCCTCGTCGCGCTGCTCTACGACATCAACCTCCAGGCGCTGCTTGGCAACACGCTGGTGCGCGTGGGCATGAACGGCGTGCTCGTGCTGGCGATGGTGCCGGCCATCAAGTCCGGCATCAGCCTCAACCTGGGCCTCCCCATCGGCGTCATCGCGGGCCTCCTGGGCGGCCTGCTGTGCATCGAGTACCGGCTGACCGGGTGGGTGGGGTTCGCCTTCGCCGTCGCGGCGGGCAGCGCCATCGCCGCGGTGTTCGGCTACCTCTACGGCCTGCTGCTCAACCGCCTCAAGGGCAGCGAGATGGCGGTCACGACCTACGTCGGCCTCTCGTTCGTGTCGCTGATGTGCATCGCGTGGCTCGTGCTGCCGTTCCAGTCGCTGGAACTCAGGTGGCCCATGGGCGGGGGACTACGAAACTCGCTGAGCACCGCGACCACCTTCCGCCGCCTGCTGGACGACTTCCTGTCGTTCAACGTCCTGGGTATGAAGGTGCCCACCGGGCTGCTGCTGTTCCTGGGCCTGTGCGCATACTTGGTGTGGCTGTTCTTCCGGTCAAAGACCGGCGTCGCGATGCAGGCCGCGGGCTCCAACCCGCGCTTCGCCCAGGCGGCGGGCATCAACGTGGACAAGATGCGCATCATCGGCACCGTGCTCTCCACCATCCTGGGCGCGGTCGGCATCATCGTGTACAACCAGAGCTTCGGGTTCATCCAGCTCTACAACGCGCCCCGGGCCATGGGCTTCATCGCCGCGTCCGCCATCCTCATCGGCGGGGCCTCCACCTCCCGGGCGTCCATCAGCAACGTCCTGGTCGGCTCGTTCCTGTTCTTCGGCGTGCTGACGCTGGGGATGCCCGTCGCCAACACCCTCCTGCCGCAGAGCATGATCTCCGAGACCATCCGCATCCTGATCTCCAACGGGATCATCCTGTACGCGCTGACCAAATCCGGAGGTGCCTCCCGTGCGTGAGACCGATATGAGGACGTTCCTGCGCAACAACGCCGTCACCCTGATGTTCGTGCTGCTCTGCGTGGTCTTCACGGCCTACTCGGGCATGTCGCCGGCCTACGTCGCGTTCGAGCTGATGAGCCGCATCTCCCGCAACGGGTTCATCGTGCTCGCCCTCATCATCCCCATCGTGGCCGGCATGGGCATCAACTTCGCCATCTCCATCGGCGCGATGGCGGCGCAGATCGGCCTTTTGTGGGTGCTGGAGTGGCGCATCACCGGCATCGCGGGCCTGGCGGCCGCGGCGGCCATCACGGTGCCCCTGGCGACGCTGTTCGGCTTCCTGGCGGGCAAGCTGCTCAACAAGATGAAGGGCCAGGAGATGATCGGCTCGATGATCCTGGGCTTCTTCGCCAACGGCGTCTACCAATTGCTGTTCCTGTTCGTCTTCGGCAACATCATCCCGCTCAACACCCCCGGCCTGGTCATCAAGGGGTCGTCCGGCGTCGCCAACACGATGAACCTCTCCGGCCCGGCGCAGCTGCTCTACGCGCTGGACGGGCTGCTGCGCATCCGCTTCACGCTGCCCGGCACGGCGGCGGCCGCGGGCGCCTCGTCCCAGAACCTGCTCCTGCTCCCGCTGCTGCCGACGGTGTACGTGCTGGCCGCGGCGTTCGCGGGCCTCGCCGCGTTCATCTATGTCAAGAAGCGCGCGTCCGTGAAGCGCGCCGCCGTCCTGGCCGGCGCGGCCGTCCTGATGGCCGTGGCCATCCAGTTCCCGCAGGTCCAGGCCGTGTTCTCGATGCTGTCCGTCCCCGTTGCCACGTTCGCGGTCATCGCGGGGCT
>DATHTQ010000433.1:0-4896 GCA_035463055.1 Candidatus Limnocylindria bacterium | reverse complement strand
AGGTCGTCCGCGGTTAGGCCGTTCTTGGCGAGCAGCTGCTCAAAGGCGGCGTTCGTCGGGGCAAACACGGTGAAGGGGCCTTCGCCGCGAAGGGCTTCCGTGAGTCCGGCCCTCTCCAGCGCCGCGGCAAGGATGCTGAACTCCGGGTTCGCGAGCAGGGTGTCCGCAACGGTCAGCGCGGGCGCCGCTTCCGCGGCGGGCTCCGCAACGGGGGCGGGAACCTCGGCCCTGGGGGCGAAGCGGAACGTCGGGGGCACGAGGACCCTGTCAACCACGTGGACGACGCCGTTGGACGCTTCCACGTCGGCCCCGGTCACGCCCGATGTGTTGATGCGCACCGCGCCGCCGGTCATGTCCACCATGACCTTGCGCCCGCTGAGCGTCTCGGCGGTCATGCCGTTCTGCAGGTCCGTGCTGAGCACCTTGCCGGCCAGGACGTGGTAGAGCAGCAGGCTCTCCAGGCCGGGATGGCTGAGCAGTTCCTCCGCCGTGACGCCGCGCTGCGCGAAGAACGCCTCAAATGCGGCGTCCGTCGGGGCGAACACGGTGAACGGGCCTTCGCCGCGCAGGGTTTCCAGCAGGCCCGCCTGCTCCAGCGCGGTTTCGAGGATGATGAATTCCTCCCCGGCCGCGACGACGCCGGCGACGTCCTGCTCCTGCGCGACGGCGACGAGCCCCGCGAGCAGCATCAGGCTCATGAAGATGCAGGCGATGCGCGTTTTCATGTTGTTCAAGTTCATTCTCCTTCTTGTCTGTGATGCGCCTTGGGAAGTATACCATACTTCCCGCGCACACAGGGGCGCGGGAAGCGTGCGAAAATGTATTTTATTATGGATATTCCTGTGTTTCAGCCGGGACGATGCCGGCTGCCGTTATGGCATTCCGACCCTGAGGCGCGCTGCGACGTACGCACCGCGTCCGGCACGCAGTCGACCACGTCCCGGGTAAGCGGGGACAGCACGCCATGCCTGCGCGCGGCTTCCCTTCCCGCCATGCCCAGCCACAGGCAGGCGGCGACCGCGCAGTCGAACGGCGGCTTGCCCTTCTCCTGCGCCATGAGCGCGGCGAGGATGCCGGTCAGCGCGTCGCCGCTCCCGCCCTTGGCCAGCGCGGGCGAGCCGACGACGTTGAGCGCGGTGCGCGCGCCGTCGTGGATGACGCTGACGTGCCCCTTGAGCACGACGGCGCACCCGTACTTCTCATGCAGCGACCGCGCCGCGGCGACGGGGTCGCCCGTGACCTGCTCCAGGGGTACCCCGAGCAGGCGCGCCGCCTCGCCCGGGTGCGGGGTCATCACGGCGTTCTCCCCCAGTCGAACCGGGTGCCTGGCCAGCAGGTTGAGAGCGTCGGCGTCCCACACGGCCCGCTCCCCCTCGCGCCAGATGTCCTTCACGTTCCCCCAAATCGCGTCCGCCTGCCCCAGGCCGCACCCGAGCGCGAACACGTCGCGCGCGGGGGGCTTGAGCGCGGCTTTCTCGACCTGCACGCACATGGCGTTGGGAACCAGGGCCTGCAGGACGGGGATGACCTCGTAGGGGCACGCGACGGTGACCAGCCCCGCGCCGGCCCGCAGCGCCGCCAGCGCGGCCATCCCGGCGGCCCCGGCCATCCCCATGCTGCCCATGTACATCAGCACGCGGCCCGCGTCGCCCTTGTGCGCGTGCCTCGCGCGCTCCGGCAGGAGGCCCGCGAGGTCCCCCTCGCCCGCGGCGGTGAGCACTCCTTCGGGCAGGGCAGCGTATGCCTCTTTCGGGATGCCGATGGGGACGCACTGCAGGTCGCCGACGGCGTCGGTGCGCTGGGTCAGGCACAGGCCGGTCTTCAGGTGCCCCAGGGCGATGGTGCGCGTCGCCAGGAACACGCCGCCCTCCACCCGCCCGGTCAGGCTGTCCAGGCCGCTGGGCGCGTCCACGGCGAACACCGGCGCATCCCATCCGTTCACGACGTCCGCGAGCGCTACGAGCCGCTCCGGCAGCGCGCCATGGAAGCCGGTCCCGTACACCGCGTCCACCGCCGCATCAGGTTTTCCCAATGTTTGTGCATCCGCCTGGGAGCCGTCCCACAGCGTGACCGGGATCCCCATCGCCCGCGCATAGGCGAGGTTGGCCTGCGCGTCAGGGGTCCTGGGCTCCTCGGTCAGCAGCACCCGCGGCGTTCCCCCGTCCCAGGCGCACATGCGCGCCATCGCCAGGCCGTCGCCGCCGTTGTTGCCCGGGCCGCACAGGTACAGCACTTCCTTCCCGGCCACCCCTCCCAGGGCCTGTATCATCGCGCCGTGGGCCGCGCGCGCGGCGGACTCCATCAGCAGCAGCGAAGGCACGCCCAGCGCGAACGCCTTGTCCTCCAGGGCGCGCATCTGCGCGGGCGTCAGCACGAGGTCCATCTATTCACCCTCCAGCACGCACACGGCCATGGCGACCCCCGCTTCGTGCGTCACGCTCAGGAGCGCGCGCGCCGCGCCCGCCCCCCGCATTGCGGCCAGCGCCGTCCGCTGCGGGTCGTAGTACGGCATGCCCGATTCCCTGTGCCGCACGGCGATGTCCTCGGGCCGGATGCCGTCGAAACCGCGGCCCAGCGCCTTGGCGAATGCCTCCTTCGCGGCGTAGCACCCCGCCATGGACGCTGCGGCGAACGCGCCGCGCGCGAGGATGTACTCCTGTTCGCCCGCGTCAAAATAGCGGCGCAGGAAAGCGCCGCCTTTCAGCAGGTCCGCCATGCGGGATATCTCGCAGGCGTCCAGGCCCAGCCCCACGATCATGCCTGGGCGAAGAGCACGGCGTTGACGACCGCGCGCGCGGTGACCTCCTGCGCGGCGGCGCACACCTTGATGAAGTTGACGTCGGACAGCACGCGCTCCGTCGCCATGGCGAACAGCGTGTCGCCGTCCATCTGCGTGTGCGACGGCCGGATGACCCGCGCGAGGCCGCCGTGCGCGACGTCCGCCAGGCGGAACACCTCGTCCTTGCTCAGCCTGCAGTCCACCGCGACGACGCCGATGGCGGTGCTCGTCCCCGGCGGGGGGATGCGCATCTGCGCGCGCCCCGGCCCTGCGCCGAACAGCAGCCCGTCCGCCATGACGGGCGTCCCGTCCGGCATGTGGGCGCAGGCGATGCATTCCCTGGTAGCCGGGTGGTATACGTCGCCCACGGCGTTGACCGCGACCAGCGCGCCCACCGTGATGCCCTCGGGCAGCGTCAGCGAGGCGGAGCCGATGCCTCCGCGCTGGGGAACCGCGTTCTGCACCAGCTTGCCGACGGTGCACCCGCACCCCGCCCCGTAAGGGCCTTGGCTGAGGCTCTTGCCCGCGGAGGACGCCGCGGCCCGGCCCATGGCGGCGTCCGGGTATACCGACGCGTCCCCCACGCCCAGGTCGAACAGCGACGCCGCGGGCACGATGGGCACGCGCGCTATTTCCATGTCGATCCCAATCTCCGCCTGCGCGAGGAACCGCATCACGCCGTCCGCGGCCGCCAGGCCGAAGGCGCTGCCCCCGCAGAGCGCGACGGCGTGGGCGACCTCGACCAGGTTGCCGGGCCGCAGGGCGTCCGTTTCCCGCGTGCCCGGTGCGCCGCCGCGCACGCTGACGCCGGTCTTCGCGCCGTCCCGCGGGCCCAGCACGACGGTGACGCCCGTCCTCGCCTGCTCGTTCTGCGCCTGGCCCACGCGGATCCCGTGCACCTTGGTGATGTCCCCCGGATAGGGCTGCATGGCTGCCTCCTTCCCGCGGTATCAGGTATGGCCGTCAAGCCAATGGATCAGGTCCCTCATCGCCTCGTCGCGGTTGGTCTCGTGCAGCAGCTCGTGCCGCGCGCCTTCGTACAGCTTCACCGTCACGTTGCCCAGGCCCGCGGCGCGGTACTGCTCCGCCACGGCCTCCACGCCCTTGCCCTGGCCGCCCACGGGGTCGTCCCCGCCGGATACGAGCCGCACCGGGAGTGTACCCGGCAGGACCTTCAGCCTTTCCGTATCCGATAGGGCGAGCAGGCCGCCGAACAGGTCCCGGAAGCCGCCCGCGGTGAATACGAACCCGCACAGCGGGTCGTCCATGTACTTCTGCACCTCGGCCCTGTCGCGGCTGAGCCAGTCGAACGCCAGCCCTTCCGGAACCGCGAACTGCCTGTTGTTGCTGCCGAAGGCGAGCTTGTCCAGCAGCCGGGACTTTTTCCTTTCGCCGCCCAGCGCGCACAGCGCCCGGGCCGGAAGCAGGCCCGATAGGGCAAGCGGCTTCGGGTGCCACCCGGTGCCGGAAAGGATGAGCGCGTCCAGCGCGTCGGGGTAGCGCAGCGTGAACTCGCGCGCCAGGAAACTGCCCATGCTGTGGCCGAACAGGACGCGCTTCCTGCCCGGCGCGAGGCCGGACAGCCAGTCCATGGCGGTTTTGAGGTCCGCCACGGCCTTGCCCCACCCGTCCCTGCCGGCGAAGTGGCCCTTGAGCGGCGCCTCGTCGCCGTGCCCCAGATGGTTGTACCCAGCCGTCAGGTATCCCGCCTCCGCCAGCGCGCGGCCGAACGCGTCGTAGCGCGCAATGTGCTCCGCCATGCCGTGGGAGATGAGGACGGCGGCCCGCGCCTCCCCCCGCGGCTCCCACAGGGTCGCCTCGCGCGGGTAGGGCGTGCCGCCGGGGAACGGAACCTTTTTCATGACTCCCCCTATGGCTGGAACAGCCCCAGCTTCTTGTACACCTTGCGCAAGGTCCTGCGCGCGAGGGCCTGTGCCCGCTCCGCGTTGCGCGATAGGATTCCCGAAAGGTATTCCTTGTCCGCCATCAGCGCCCCGAACCGCTCCTGGATGGGCGCCAGCGCCGCGAGGACCGCCTCCGCGGTCTCCTCCTTCAGCCGGCCGTACCCCTGGCCCGACAGGCGGGCGGTCAGCGCGTCCATTCCCTCGCCCGACAGG
>DATHTQ010000432.1:0-1651 GCA_035463055.1 Candidatus Limnocylindria bacterium | reverse complement strand
GTAATCGAGCATCTCCTCGTCCGCGCCGGTCATCTGCCGCTTCCATTCCTGCAGGGACTTCTCGCGGGCGACGGCGCCCACGCGGCGCAGGAATTCCTTGTCGCCGTACTCGCCGAAGAGGACGCGGCACAGGTCGCGGTTCTTGTAGATGATCTCGTAGACGCGCCGGAGCACGTCCACGGAGGGGAGCCGCACGCCGAACCGCTCGATCGCGTCAGCCAGTTCCTGGTACAGCTCTTCCTCGATCTTCTCCAGCAGGTCGTAGCCGTCGCTGTAGTACAGGTAGAACGTGCTGCGGTTGACGTCGGCCTGTTCGCAGATGCGGGAGACGGTAATTTTGTTGATGGGGTTGCTCTGCAGCAATGACAGGAGGCTCTCCCGAAGGGCGAGACGCGTATAGCGGACCCGGCGGTTCTCTTTTTTCTCGGCAGTTTGAACCATAACGTTTCCTTTCCTGCATTCTGTTGCAGAGCGCACTAGACAGGCCATTTCCGGACACAGTGACGCTTGAGCGTTCAATATGCGTATATTATGCTGACGAAGTGTCGGATGTCAATGCGAAAACAACAATATTTACATGGAGGACACATGTTTTTTCTTACCGGGGCCGCGGGTTTCCTGGGCGGCGCCGTTGTGCGGTTCCTGGCGGGAAACGGCGCCAGGGTGCGCGCGCTGGTGCTGCCGGGCGACCCCCTCGCCGCCCGCCTTCCCGCGGGGGTCGAGGTGTGCTTTGGCGACCTCACGGACGAGGCCAGCCTGGACCGCTTCTTCGCGCTGCCGCAGGGGGAGGCCGCCGTCGTCATCCACTGCGCGAGCGTCATCACGATGAGCCTCAAACCCGTCGCGCAGGTCTACGAGGTCAACGTCCGCGGCCTTTCCCGCGTGCTGCGCCGCTGCGCGTCCCCGGGCATCCGGGGGCTGGTGTACGTCTCCTCCGTGCACGCCATCCCCGAGAAGCCACGGGGCGAAACGATGGCGGAGCCGGATATGGCGGACCCCGCGCTGGTCACGGGGTATTACGCGAAGACCAAGGCGGAGGCCGCGGCCCTCGTGATGAAGGCGCGGCGCAAGACGGGGCTGGCCGCGTCCATCGTCTACCCCGCAGGGCTGTGCGGCCCGGGAGACCACGGGGCGGGCAACCTCACGCAGCTCATCCTCGACTACGCGGCGGGCCGGATCCCGATGTGCGTCAGCGGCGGCTACAACTTCGCCGACGTGCGGGACGTGGCACAGGCCGTCTGCCGCCTCGCGCTCTCCGGCGCGTTCGGCGAGGACTACGTGCTGGCGGGCGACTACATCACGGTGGCGGATATGTTTGCCGCCATAGCGAACCGCCTGTGCGGAAAGGCGCCGCCGTCCTGTCCGCTCTTCCTGGCACGCCTGGGGCTACCGCTGTTCACGCTGGGCTACCGGCTGCGCGGGGTCAGGCCTGTGTTCAGCAGCTACGCCCTGATGACGGTGCGCACCAACAGTCTGTTCGATTCGGGCAAGGCCCGGCGCGACCTGGGGTTCGACCCGCGCCCGGCCGCCGAATCCATCCGGGACAGCGTGGACTGGCTCGTCGCCCAAGGACGCCTCGCGCGCCTGCGAGGCGCGAACGTCCCGCGGGAGGGAGGCGGAAAGGCTGATAAATAATTCGCACGGGGGCTTG
>DATHTQ010000431.1:0-1692 GCA_035463055.1 Candidatus Limnocylindria bacterium | reverse complement strand
TGTGGCTGTCGGAAATGATGCTGATGCAGACCCGGACGCAGACCGTCGTGCCGTACTACGAGCGCTTCCTGGGATTGTTCCCGGACGTCCACGCGCTCGCACGGGCCCCGCAGGAGCAGGTCCTCAAGGCGTGGGAAGGCCTGGGGTATTACAGCCGCGCCCGCAACCTGCACCGGGCGGCGAATATCGTCTCCGGCGAGATGGGGGGCATGTTCCCGCAGACCGCGCAGGCGCTGGTCAAGCTTCCGGGCGTCGGGCCGTATGCCGCGGCCGCCATCGCGTCCATCGCGTTCGGCGAGCCTGTGCCCGCGCTGGACGCGAACCTGGTACGGGTGTTGAGCCGTGTCTGGTATGTGGAGGGGGAACCCGCGCAGCCGGCGGTGCGCGCGCGGCTGCACGAGGCGGGGACGCTGCTCATGCTCCCGGACCGCCCCGGCGACGTGAACCAGGCGCTGATGGACCTGGGGGCGACTGTCTGCCTGCCGACGAGGCCATTGTGCCTCGCCTGCCCCGTCCGCGCCGAATGCCTCGCCTTCGCGTCCGGGGACCCGGACAGGCTCCCTGCCCTCAAACCCAAAAAAGCACCGCGTGCGGTGCCGGTCGCCGTCGTCATTCTCATGTGCCAGGGGCGCGCGCTGCTTGTGCGGCGTGAAAGCGCGCTGCTGCGCGGGCTGTATACGTTCCCACTGGCGGAGGGGGATGCGGGCGCGGAGGCAGCGCTTGAGACGGCGCGCGCCGCGGCCTCGGACGCGAACATCGTCGCTGAGCTGGGTGAGGCGCGCCACGTATTCACGCACAGGGTATGGGAAATGCGGCTCTACCACGCCGCCGCGCCCCAATGCGCACCGGTGCCCGGCGGCGTATGGGCGAACCGGGAGGAAATGGAAGCCCTGCCCATCCCCACGGCCATGAAAGCCGCGAAGAGCGCGGCGCTTGAGCTTATGAAGGAAAGGCGCCCCTCTCAGGACACCCTTTCGAAATAGCGCAGGAAGCTCTTTCCCGCGATGTCCTCCACGTCCGCATCCGAATAGCCGCGCCTGCGCAGCGCTTCCACCAGCGCGGGGACGTCCCCCGGGTTGGCGAGGCCGTCGGGCTTGGTGTCTATCCCGTCGAAGTCGCTCCCGAACCCCACCATCCCCGCGCCGCCCAGGTGGTGCAGATGGTCGATGTGCCGGACGACGTCGCCGATGCCGCAGGGTTTCCCTGAGTCTACCAGGAAGTTGGGGTTGAAGATCATGCCGATGAACCCCCCGGCCTGGAACAGCGCCTTGACCTGCGCGTCGGTCAGGTTGCGGTGGTGGTCCCGCAGCGCCCGGCAGCACGAATGGCTGGCCAGCGGCGGTTTTTTGGAATGGCGCAGGACGTCGTAGAACCCCGCGGCGTTGAGGTGGGAAACGTCCACGGCGATGCCCAGCCGGTTCATTTCCGACACCGCCTTCACGCCAAACGGCTTGAGGCCGTCCGTCGCGTTGACGGCGGACGGGGTGCCCAGCAGGTTCTCGTGGTTCCATGTCAGCGCCGCCAGGCGGACACCCAGCCGCCGCATCTCGTTGATGGCGGCGAGGCTTTCGCCCAGCGTCTCGCACCCTTCCAGC
Organism: Candidatus Limnocylindria bacterium; assembly: GCA_035463055.1. Classification (GTDB taxonomy): domain Bacteria; phylum Bacillota; class Clostridia; order Christensenellales; family Aristaeellaceae; genus UBA6115. The sequence continues at coordinate 97 of DATHTQ010000431.1, read as the reverse complement.
GACAGCATGAACCGGCATTCGCCCTCGCGCGCTTCGCCCGGGTCGTCCGTCTGCCGCCCGCCCCGCGCCAGCAGTTCTTCCCGGGCGCGCAGCATCC
>DATHTQ010000430.1:0-14099 GCA_035463055.1 Candidatus Limnocylindria bacterium | reverse complement strand
GAGCAGGAAGCGCGTCACCATGTAGGCCCCGACGACCCGCGAGATGATGGTGGCCATCCCCGCTCCAACGACGTCCATCCTCAGCTGCAGGATGAGCAGGAAGTTGAGCAGGATCTTGGTCAGGTTCATGGCGACGCTGGTCATCATGGACAGCCGGCTCTGCCCCTGGGCATACAGCATGTGGGTGCCGCTGCTGTAGAAGCCGTACGCCGGGAAGGACAGTGCGGTCATCAGGAAGTACTGCCTTGCGTATCCCCTGATGCTGTCGTTGACCGCGGGGTAGAGCGTGCGCAGGATGGGGCCGCCCAGCAGCGCGGCGGGCAGCGCGATGGCGACCGACGCCATGAACACCATGAGGAACGTCTGTGTCGCCGTCTTCCCCGCGGCCGCCGGGTCCCGGTTGCCCAGGTGCTGCGCCGCGATGATGGCGCCGCCCGCGCCGATGGCGACGAACAGCTGCACCAGCAGCTGGTTGATGGCGTCCACGAGCGAGAACGCCGCGAGCGCGGACTCGCTGATGCGCGAAAGCATCATCGTGTCCACAAGCCCGACCAGCACGATCATGAACTGCTCAAACAACAGCGGAATGAGCATCTTCCGGATGGCCTGGGGCGAAAACAGGCTACGCTCTGACAATTTCGACGACGACCTTCACCATCTGGTCCAGCATGCCGACGGGCAGGAACTCATGGACGCCGTGCCAGTTCTCGCCCCCGGTCCCCAGGTTGGGGCACGGCAGGCCGCGGAACGAAAGGCGCGCCCCGTCGGTGCCGCCGCGGATGGGGACGGCCCTAGGCTCCATCCCGCAGGCCCGGATGGCCCTTTCCGCCCGCTCCAGCACCTCGGGCCGGAGGGATACGACCTCCTTCATATTGCGGTAGCTGTCCTTGATGTCCAGGTTGAACCGCCCCTCGCCGTGCTCCCGGTCCATGCGCGCGGCAAGGTCCCGCAGGAATTCCTTGCGCTGCTCGAAGCGCGCCGCGTCGTGGTCGCGGATGAGGTACTGCAGCGTGGCATTCTCCTCGTCGCCGGTGATTTTTCGCAGGTGGAAGAACCCCTCATAGCCCTGCGTGGCCTCCGGCGTCTCGTCCGTGGGCATCATGGACTGGAACGCAGCCGCCAGTCGCGCGGCGTTGACCATCTTCCCCCTCGCGTACCCCGGGTGCACGTTGCGCCCCCGGATGCGGATTGTGGCCTGCGCGGCGTTGAAGTTCTCGTACTCGATTTCATCCGGCGCGCCGCCGTCCAGGGTGTACCCGAAGTCCGCATGGATATAGTCCAGCTGCAGCTTGTCCGCGCCGCCGCCGATCTCCTCGTCCGGGGTGAACACCGCCCATACCTCCCCGTGGGGCACCTCCGGGTGGCCCGCCAGGTACTCGAATGCGGTCATGATCTCGGCGATGCCCGCCTTGTCGTCCGCGCCCAGCACCGTCGTCCCGCCGGTCACCACCAGGTCCTGCCCGGTGTGCCGCGTGAGGCCCGGGAAATCCGCCGGGGACAGGCGGACGCCGTGCTCCTCCGACAGGACGACGTCCTTGCCGGTGAACCGCACGACCCTGGGGCGGAAGTCGCGGCCCGGGACCGCGTCGGCGGTGTCCAGGTGCGCGATGAGCGCGATGACGGGCTGCCCGGGCGTGTTCGCGGGCAGCATGCCGTATACGTAGCAGTTCCCGTCCAGCAGCACGCGCTGCGCGCCAAGGGCCTTCAGTTCGCCTTCCAGCATCCGCGCCAGTTCCCACTGCCCGGGCGTGCTGGGCGTGGCCTGGGCGTCCTCGCTGCTGGTCGTGTCCAGGGACGCGTACCTCAGGAACCTGTCAAGCGCCGTTTCCATCCTGTCCCCCCGATGCGTCATATGTCCAGCGGCGGCCTTCCGCCGCGCCGGACGATTATGCGGAATTCAGCTGATTATACCATACGGGTGCGCGGGTACAAGCCATGCCCGGACCGGGGCGAGCGGGCCTGCGCGCGGCAGCGTGCTGCCGTTTTTGGTCTACCATGGCGTATATGACGGCATATGTGTGGTATACTGAAGGTGCATGAGGTGGTTTTGAATAGCGCGCGGCATGGCTTGGCCTCCGCGGAGTCGCGTCCGGCATGCGCCGGCGGCCCCGGTTTCCCATATTGGCCAGGGGCTGAAAACGGGAGGGATGTCTTGCAGGGAATCAGGGAACAGAAGGAAGGACCGCCGCCCGAGCCGGGCTTCCGGCCCGCCGCCCTCGCGGAGGGCTGGCGCGGGGTCGCGGAGCTGCCGGGCCTGGGCGTGTGGGAGAGGCTGCGCGCCATGGCGGAGTACGTGCGCCTGTCAGCCAGTCGCGGCGTCACGCCGTACGAACATTTCAAGCAATACAGGTTTTTCGAGATGCCGCGCGCTGAGCAGGAGGAGTTCCTCACGTTCAGCGAGGCCCAGCGCATCACCTGGCGGCTGAGCCGGGAGATACGGGACGTGTTCTGGCACAAGGACCTCTTCAACCGCGCGTTCGGGGCGTTCATCCGAAGGGACTGGATGAAGCCCGCCCCGGGCGGTGAGGAGGAGTTCCGGGAGCTGTGCCGCAGGCATCCGCAGCTTATCGTGAAGCCCAGCGCCTCGACCGAGGGGCGCGGCATCCGCATCCTGGAGACGGGGAACGGAGCGGACACGGACGCCCTGCTTCGCGCACTTGCCGAGGAGGACGCCATCGTCGAGGAAGTGCTGAAAAATGATGAGCGTCTCGCGGCCTTCAATCCCGATTCGCTCAACACCGTCCGGGTGGTGACCCTGTACGACGGCGCCCGGTTCGAGGTGTACGGTGCGGCCATCCGCTTCGGGCGCAGGGGCGCCGCGGTGGACAACGTCTCCTCCGGCGGGCTGCACGCTACGCTGGACCCGGCGACGGGCAAGGTCGTCACGCACGGCAAGGACGCGTCCGGGAACAGCGTCGCGGCGCACCCGGACTCCGGCATGCCGTTCCTGGGTTTCCGGGTGCCCAGGTGGGAGGAAGTGCTGGAGCTGGCGCGCGCCGCGGTGGACGTGCTGCCCCGCACCCGCATCGCCGGGTGGGACGTCGCGCTTCCCATAGACCGGGAGGCGGCGCTGGTGGAGGGCAACCACATGCCGGATTTCGGCCTGCTGCAGTACCGCGGCGCGAAGGGCATCAAGCGGGACTTCGAGGCGAAGGTGCGCGCGATGTTCGGCGAGCGGTTCCTGGACGGGAGAGGGAAGGGGGCAGGGAGATGAAGACCATCGGTTTCGTCATCAGCCACAAGAACAACGAGCAGCGCCGGGCGCTGCTGCCGGACGACCTGGTCCATATTCGCCATCCAAGGAAGGTGTTCGTGGAAACGGGCTACGGGGAGAGCGTCGGCGCCCGGGACAAGGACTACGCGGCGTTCGGCGTGCACGTCGTGCCTCGCGCGGAGGCGCTGCGGTGCGACGTCATCACCGACGTGAAGCTGGGCGACGCGGACTTCCTGGGGGACATCGAGAACGGCAAGACGCTGTTCGGGTGGGCGCACGCGGTGCAGATGACCGATTTCACCGAGGCCTGCATCCGCGGCGGCCACACCGTCATCGCGTGGGAGGAAATCCACGAGGACGGGCGGTACGTGTTTTACCGCAACCGCGAGGTGGCCGGTGAGGCCGCCATCCTGCACGGGTTCCGGTATTGCGGCAGGATGCCCTACGACGCCCGGGTCGCCGTCATCGGCAACGGGCAGACCGCCAAGGGCGCGCTGCGCATCCTGCACGGCCTGGGCGCCCAGGTGGACGTGTACGGGCGCAAGTTCGAGCAGCTGTTCCGAAAGAAGATGTTCGAGTATGACGTGCTGGTCAACTGCGTCATGTGGGACACGTCGCGCACGGACCGGATCATCTACAGGAAGGACCTGAAGAAGATGCGCCCCGGGACGCTGATCATCGACGTGTCGTGCGACCCGGAGCTGGAGATCGAGACGTCCCGCCCCACCACCATCGACGACCCGGTGTACGTGGTGGACGGGGTCATCCACTACGCGGTGGACAACACGCCCGCGATGTACCCCAAGACGGTGTCCAGGCTGCTCAGCGCCGGAATCTCCAAGATGACCGACCGCATCATCGAGGGCAGGCTGCCCCCGCACGTGCGTGCGGCGACCGTCATCAAGGACGGAAAGATTTTAAGGGACGAGATCACCCATTTCCGGCAGGCGCGCGGGCTGTACTGCGGGGAGGCGTGCGGGCATTCCGGAAAGGACGCGGAGGCGAACAGGGCCGCCCAGCGCCAGCGCAGCGCCGTGCGCGACGCGACCTGAGTGATTTCGGCAAAACACACCCGGGTTCAATCAACTTGCCATATCATCCTAAATATTGACACGCCGCGCCCATCCTGCTACATTGCGCCGGAACTTGAAGCATGGACGCAGGCGCGCTTCGCATGATGCCGGAGCTTTTTCCAGCCTGCGGATGAACGGGGGCGGAAGGCCGGATGTCGGACGCTGAAGCTGCCGGGCTTGAGGCAGGCCTCCCGGAGGCATCGTACTCCAGGACAAAGAAAACGGCCGCGCTGACCGCCGCCGCGCTGGTCGTCAACCTCGGGAAGCTCGCGCTGTCGGTCATCCTGGCGCGCATCCTGACGGTCACGGACCTTGCCGCATACAACCAGACGCTGCTCGCCTACCAGACGTTCATACCGGTGCTGGGCCTGGGCATCCCCCAGGCCATGATCTACCTGCTTTCCCGCAATGAGGGAAGGGTGAAGGCGCTGGTCAACGAGTGCTTCATCCTGCTGCTGGGGGCGGGCGCGGTGTACGCGCTGTTCATCGCGCTGGGGGGAAGGTATTTCCTCGCGGAGCGGGTGAACAACCCGCTGGTCGCGGACATCCTTCCGTGGATGATCCCGCTGGCCCTGCTCACCTCCGCGGACCTCATCCGCACCCCGGTGCTCGTCCACCAGAACCGGATTACGTTCGGCGTCTGGTATTCGGCGGTGTCCACGGTCTTCCGGGTCGCATGCGTCATCGTGGCGGTCCTTTTCGCGCGCTCCGCGGGCCCCGCCATCACGGCGTATTCCCTGTCGTTCGCTTTCGCCAGCGCCGCGGGCCTCGCGGTGGTGTACCGGCTCCTGCCGGCGGGTCTCGGGCGCATCCGGCTGCGTTCCCTGCCCGGCATCCTCAAGGTCGCCCTTCCGCTGGGCGTTTCCGGCATCCTGGCCGCCTTCTCGCGCGACCTCGCGAAGTGGGTCGTGTCGGTGATGCGCACGCCGGAGGAGTTCGCGGTGTTCTCCTACGGCGCGATGGAACTGCCGTTCGTCAGCACCCTGACCGGGGTCATCGGCACCGTCGTGATCGTGGACATGGTGCGGTTCGCGAAAGAGGGCAGGATGCAGGACGCGGTCCGCCTGTTCCGCAGGACGGCGGAAGTCACGTCCTATGTCATCTTCCCGATGATGGCGTTCTTCCTGGTGGCCGCGGAGCCGTTCTACCGCGTCCTCTACACCGACAGGATGCTGGGGGCGGTGCCCGTATTCCGCATCTACCTGTTCCTGCTTCCCGCCCGCACGGTGCAGTACAACTCGCTGCTGATCGCGCTGGGGCTGAGCCGCGGCGTGATGTACAGGTCCATGCTGGGGCTGGCCGCCGACGCGGCGCTGAGCCTGCTGCTGGTCGGCGCGATGGGGCCGGTGGGCGCTTCCGTGGCGTCCCTGCTGGCGACGTACCTGGTCATCCTGCCCGTCAACCTGTACCTCATCTCGAAGTCCACCGGTGTGCACTGGAAGCGGGTGCTCCCGTTTGACCATTTCCGCAGGTGCCTGCTCGCGGTGCTCGTGCCGGCAGCGCTGGGGGCTGCCATCGCCTTCCTGCCGGGCATTTTTTCACCGCTGGCCCGCCTCGTTCTGACGGCCGCGGTGTTCGCTGTTTCCATCCTGGTATCCTATCGGGTCGTCTTCCGGGAGGACTTCGCGGTGTGGAAGCGCAAGGCGCTTGCCATGCTGAAGGGACGCAAGGCATGATTGCGGCGCATCAGCCAAACACGCCGGAGGCGGACACAGGGAATGCATGCGGCATGACTGGTTCGGGCATGGGGACGGTTTCCCCGGGCGAGGGCCAACCTATCCGTGTCCTTCACGTCGTCACGTTCATGAACGTCGGCGGGCTGGAATGCCGCCTGATGGACGTGTACCGCAGGATGGACCGGCAGGCCGTCCAGTTCGACTTTTACTGCTGCTCGCCGGGGCCAAGCCATTTCGACGAGGAAATCGCCGCCTTGGGCGGGAAGGTGTTCCATGGCCCGCGGAACTCGGTCCTGGACGGGATGCGGCGGCGCCCGCCGATCTATCTGTTCCTGAAGGCGCACCCGGAATACCGGATCGTCCACTGCCACCTTAACCAGTGGTGCGGGTACCTGCTCAAGGGGGCGAAACGGGCGGGCGTCACGGTCAGGATCGCGCATTCGCATACCGCGCTCGGCGTGCGCAGCATCCGCAACCTCGTCAAGGGCATCGTCAAGACCACGGTGAACCGCTACGCGACGCACAAGTTCGCGGTCTCCCGCACGGCTGGCGTATGGCTGTTCGGGAAGAAGGCGTTCATGCGGGGCGAGGTCGCCGTGCTGCCCAACGCGATAGACACCGAAAGGTACCGCTTCAATCCCGACGTCCGCGCCCGGGCGCGCGCCATGCTGGGCCTTCAGGGGGAAACAGCCGTCCTGCACGTCGGGAGCATGCGCCCGGAAAAGAACCACGGGTTCCTGGTCGACGTGTTCGACGATTTCTTTAAGCGCGGCGGCGGGGCGAGGTTGTTCCTGGCCGGAAAGCCGGACGACGGCAAGGTGAAGGCGTACGCGGGAACGAAAGCCTGCCGCGGCGCCGTCGCCTTCCTCGGCGCGCGCGAGGACGTACCGGACTTGCTGCAGGCGGCGGACGTGTTCGTGTTCCCCTCGCTTTGCGAGGGGTTCCCCGGCGCCGTGCTGGAGGCGCAGGCCTGCGGGCTTCCGTGCGTCGTTTCCGACATTGTCCCCGGCGAGATCGACGTCACCGGCTTGGTGAGGCGAGTTTCCCTGCGTGCTCCGGTTTCCGTGTGGGCGGCCGCGGTCGCGGAGGATGCCCGCAGGCCGCGCTTGGACCGCGTGCCGGAATTGGCCGCCGCGGGGTATGACGTCGAAGCCCTGGCATTGCGGCTGGCCGGGATGTACCGCGCGATCCTCACCCCGACGGCGTGAGGAGGGATGGGGGCATTGGCTGAACAAGCCGCGAGGCCGGTCGTGGAAATCCTCTGGACGGGTGGGTTCGACTCCTCATTCCGGATGGTGCAGCTGTCCCGGCAGCCGGTCACCGTGCAGCCGTACTACATCCGGGCAGGCCGCAGGAGCGAGGGGTTCGAGTTGGGCGCGGTGAACAGGATCCGCGCCATGCTGCTCGCCCGGCCCGAAACGGCGGCGGACATCCGCGAGCCGGTGGTGCTGGACAAAGGGGATATCGCCGTCCCGCAAGACATCCAGGAGGCGGCAAGGTCGCTGTTCCAAAAGTTCGGGCTGAAGAGCCAGTACGAATGGCTCGCCGCGTTCGCGCGCGCCCATCCCGGCGTCGAGGCCGGTATCGCCAAAATGGGCGTAGCCAACCGCACCATGGCCCAGAACGGAGGCACCTGCGCGTTCAAGGACGAACGCGGCGGGACGTACTACGCGATTTCCCCGGACGCGGCCCGGGACGTGCTCCTGCTGTTCGACAACTTCCGTTACCCGATCCTGGACGTCAGCAAATTGGACATGCGCGCGGAATACATACGGCTGGGGTACGCGGACGTGATGGAGGCCACGTGGTTCTGCCACCACCCGTTCCGCGGGCGTCCCTGCGGCGTGTGCGGCCCGTGCACCCAGACCATCGCCGAAGGGATGCCAGAGCGCTTCGGCAAGGCCGCGCTGCGCCGCGCCAGGCACCGGGAGCCATGGCGGCTGGCGCTGTCCGGTCACGAGAAACTTACGGATATAGGGAGGAGGATGCGCCGTGCCGGCACGCGTTAAAATGCGCCTGCGCAACGCCCTGCGGCATCATGCCGGGGCGTGGAGCGCATATGCGGCCCTGTCCAGGCTGCGCCGCGCCGCGCTGTCGTTCCTGCCGGATGCGATGTATATCCGCCTCCTGTACAGGGAGAACATGGGCAGGCGGCTGAACCTGCATGATCCGGCGACGTTCACCGAGAAGCTGCAGTGGATGAAGCTGCACGACCGCAACCCCCTGTACACTACGCTGGCCGACAAGTATGCCGTGCGCGAATTTGTGAAGATGAAGGCGGGGGAGCAATACCTGGCGCGGCTGCTGGGCGTATACGGCTCGTTCGACGAAATCCCGTTCGGCAGCCTGCCGGAGCGGTTCGTGCTCAAGTGCGCGCACGACAGCGGCTCCGGGGTCATCTGCCGGGACAAGGCCGCGCTGGACATGGGGGCGGCCAGGCGGAAGATGTCCCGCGCGCTGCGGGCGAACTACTATTATGCGTCGCGGGAATGGCCCTACCGCGGCGCCGTGCCCAGGATCATCGCGGAGGAATACCTGGAGGACGGCGCACCCGGCGGGCTGCGGGATTACAAGATATTCTGCTTTGGCGGAAAGGCGGAATACGTGCAGGTGCACCTGAACCGCGAGGCCTGCCACACGGCCAACGCGTACGACCGCGACTGGAACTTCGTGGACGAGCAGTTCTCAAACTTCCCGCACGACGAAAACGTCGCCGTCCCGCGGCCGGAACGGCTGGACGAAATGCTGTGGCTTGCGGAGACCCTGTCGGAAGGCCTTCCGTTCGTCCGGGTGGACCTGTACCACCTGCCAGAGAGGATCGTTTTCGGGGAGATGACGTTCTACCCGGCCGGGGGGATGGGCAGGTTCGCGTCAGAAACGTTCGCGCGCCATATGGGCGATTTGATTGACCTTGGGCTGTGCCAAACCCTGGGGAAGCCCTGAGCCGTGGCGCTGCTTCCCGCCTGCGCCTGCAGTTTGTTGGAATCAGCCAGCGGCCGCTTTCCTCAGCCGCAGTTCCACGCCCGCGCGCGCCGCGGCTTCGCGGAGGCGGTCCGCCAGATGCGCGGCAACTTCCTGTGCGGAGGCCCCGCCATCGCTTTCCTCCGCCGCCGCGGCCAGGGCGCCTTCCAGGTCCTGAATGGGTAGCAGGTTCGCTGCGAGGATGAAGAAGCCCTTCCTGCGGCCGTCGTTGTGCTTTTCCAGCAGGACTTCGAGGAGCTGCGCCCTGCGCGCCTGCTCCTCGCCGTACGCCGACGCCCCCATGGCCCTGGCCTTGGCGATGTCCGCGAACTGCCGCTGGTGCGTTATGAAGGAATCATAGGCGTCCGCGCCGTCATACTTGTCGCAGGGGAATTTTTGGCACTGGAAGCAGTACGCCACGCCGCCGTGCACCAGCGAGCACCGCGCGACGGTGCACGACTGGTTCCCCTCGCCGCCCCCGCAGCCCGGGCAGTGGCCGCCCAGGCGCATGGGGCACAGGCCGCAGTTGAGGCCGCACAGGGAAAACCATCGGTCCTGCCTTGTGAACCCCTTCATCCGTGCCTCCCTCCGGGCAATGCCCGGTCCCTTAGCCGCGAAGGACCTTTTCCAACGCCTTGCCCCTGGCCAGCTCGTCCACGAGCTTGTCCAGCCAGCGCACCTTCTGCATCAGCGGTTCCTCGATCTCCTCGACCCGGCACCCGCAGATGACGCCGGTGATCTTGACCGCGTCCGGGTTCATCCGGGGCGCCTGCGCGAAAAACGTCTCATAATCCGCATTCGCCGCGAGTTGTTCCCGCAGCCCCGCGTCGTCATACCCGGTCAGCCAGCGGATGACGGCGTCCACCTCCGCCTGCGTGCGCCCCTTGCGCTCCGCCTTCTTCACCAACAGGGGATAAATGGTGGCAAATGGCATCCTGTATACGCGCTCGTTTGTCTTCATGATCGGTGCATAACCTCCATAGTCAGCTGCTGGCGCGCCGCCAGGTCCTACATGATCTCCCTTTGCGCCAAGAGGGTGTAGTCCCTCGGATCGTCAACGCCCTCTTCCTTCATGACAAACACCATCATATCCGGGGGATAGCCCAAAGCGGAGAACATCTCATCAAGTGACGCATAGTCCTTGTCATCAAGGAAGAAAAGCGTATCGAAGTACTTTCCTGACCGGTTCATGTCGGAGGAAATGCCGATTTTACGGCTTTTGCTTTCCATTTGTACGGTCAGCTCAAGAATAGGCGCATGGATGTCAACGCACTCCTGCATGAGGTCATGGACATCCTGCAATCTGCATTTCAACGGCTGCACTTGCTTCCTCCCGAAAAATGCCATTGCCGTAGAACCTCTCTTCCCTTCCCTCGCATAGCCGTTACGTCCCCTGGGGGCGCGTGCCGTGCCCCGGGGGAGCCCGCCCGAAGGGAGCGTCCCTCCGGGCGGGCTCATCGTCCACTCAATCCTGGCCGCAGTATACCACAATGGCGTCGCGAAGGAACTCCGCGCACCCCGGCGCGACGTCCTCGTAGTACTTCCTGAATCGCGGGTCATCCACGTAAGCCTGCGCGAGGGCGGCGTGGGCTTCCTTCGAGTAGAAATCCCAGTAGAACCCGAGCCACTCCCGGTGCAGCGCCGCGGCTTCCTGCGCCAGCGGGCCCGCGGGGTCGCCCTGCTCCATCGCCTGCCTGATGCGCTCGTTCAGCCGCGCCGACAGATCCTGGATGCGCGCGTATTCCTCCTGCGACACCCCCATCAGCTTCGCGTTGGACGCGTCCACCGCGCTGTCGCCGAACTTTGCACGGACCTCCGTGCCGTACTTGCTCTCGTTCTCCTCGATGAGGCCCTTCTTGAACCCCTCGAACCGTTCCTTGTCCGTCATCGTTATCTCTCCTTTCGATGCGGCGATCGTCTTCTCGACGCTGCGGATCAGCGTTTCCAGCTGGTCCCTTTTGCCGCGCAGCCCTTGCAGGTGTTTCTCCAGTGCGGCCCGGCTGTCGTAGCCCGGCGCGGACACGAGGCTCCGGACGTCCTCCAGCGGCATGCCCATTTCCCGGTACAGCAAAATCTGCTGCAGCCTGCTGACCTCATCCGGCCCGTACAGGCGGTACCCGTTGCCGGCCTCGCGCCGCGGCGACAGCAGGCCGATCGCGTCGTAGTACCGCAGCGTCCGCGCGCTTACGCCCGCAAGCCTGGCCAGGCCGCTGACCGTGTAGTCCATTTTCCCTCCTTTGCCGCCGCGTGCGCGCCCGTGCCGCGGACCGGCATTTACAGGTATAAAGGATGACGCAGCGTCAAGGTCAAGGGGGCCTGCAATGAAATTTTTCTGTTGGTGAATCAGCCTCGGGTCAGCGTGAGCACGGTTTCCACCTGCGACGTCTGGCAGAACATGTCGAACGGCTGGGCGGATTCCGCCCTGTACCCGCTTCTCTTGAGGATGGCCGCGTCCCGCGCCAGCGTGCCGGGATGGCAGCTGACGTACACCACGCGCGGCGGGGCGGCGCGGACGACGGCGTCCAGCACCTCCGGGTGCGCGCCCTTGCGTGGCGGGTCGAGGATGACCGCATCGGGCCGCAGGCCGCCCTGGATGAGCGCAGGCAGCGCGCGCTCGGCATACCCTTCCCGGAACTCTGCGTTGGTGATACCGTTGCGTACGGCGTTCTGCCGGGCGTCCGCGACCGAGACGGGGGAAAGCTCCACGCCGATGACGCGCTTAAACGCCCTTGCGGCAAGCAGGCCCATGGTGCCGATGCCGGAGTATACGTCCAGCAGCAGCCCGTTGCCCCCGGCCGCCGCCTGGGCGACCGCGTACGCATACATCTGCGCGCATACGGCATGGTTGATTTGGAAGAAGGACAGCGGGGACAGGCCGACGGCCAGCCCCAGCATGGAATCCTGAAGGATGCCGCCGCCCCACAGCGTCCGGTAGGTGTCGCCCAGGATCGGGGAGTCGCCGGGCAGCACCCGCGTGAGGCAGACGGAGTCCAGCCCCGGCAGGGCGTCCTGCAGGCCGGCGACGAGGGCGTCCTCGCGGGGCAGCGCGTCCGCCTGTGCGGCCAGCGTCACCATGCACCGGCCGTCCGCGCCGGTCCGGGTGACGGTATGGCGGACCAGGCCCCTGCCGGTAGCCTCGTCATACGCGCTGACCCCGTGCCGCGCCATCCAGCCCCGCACCGCCTTCGCGGCCGCGTCGCTCTGCACGGAGGATATCAGGCAATACTCCACTGGGATGAAGCTGTGGCTGTTCCAGGCATAGAAGCCCGCCTGCGGCCCGCCGTCCCCGTCACACATGACCATGGCGGTCTTGTTGCGATAGCGCCACGGGTCCGAAAGGCCGACGGCGGGCAGGACCTCCGCGCCCACCTTGCCGATCCTCTGCAGCGCGTCGCGCACCGCCTGCGTCTTGAACGCAAGCTGCGCTTCATAGCCCATATGCTGCACCGCGCAGCCGCCGCACCGCCCGAAATACGGGCAGGGCGGCTGCACGCGGTCGGGGGAGGGGGACAGCACCTCCAGCAGCGTGCCGAAGGCGTGCGTCTTCTGGACCCTCTCCACCCGCGCGCGTACCTTTTCCCCGGGCAGCGCGAACGGCACGAACAGCGCCTGGCCCCCGGGCTTGCATACGCCTTCGCCCGAGGCGCCCAGCGCCGCGACCTCACTCTCCACTACCTGGCCTGGGGTCAGCAATGCATGCTCCTGCAGGGGGCTTTAGAAATCCCTGCCTTCAAAGGTGCGGCAGAGGGTGTATTTGGAAATCGCGCTGCGGAACGACCACCCGGCCGCCAGGCTCAGCACCTCGCTGAGGTAGGCCGGCAGGATGCGGTTGTACTTCACCTCGAGGATGACCTGGTCGGCGCCGATGGGCGGCACCGTCGGCAGGTCCGGGTTGAAGAGGTCGCGGGAGAACAGGCCCGTGCGCAATTGCTTGTCGAAGGTGATGCGCACGTCCTCCACGGGGTGCATGTACGCCTCGCGCACATAGTCCACGATGACCGCGGGGTGCAGCAGGTTGAGGCGCATCTCGCGGAACACCTCGCGCAGCAGCCCGGAAGACGTGTTTTCCAGCCCCGTCGGGTCGCCCGCCATCAGCTGCTCGCACAGGTCCCTGCTGATGACCGCCTGGCGCTTCCCGACGTAGGAGCCGTACTTGCTCTTGCACTCCATGCGGATGAAGGAATCCGAGATGTTGTAGATGCGGATGCGGTACTTGTCGCGCCGCTCCGTCCCGGCGATCTTGTCCAGAAGCGCGTCGTCGAAGGCGTTGTCGAAATAGAGCGAGCGGATGTGGTATTCGCCGTTCTCGTCGGTGTGCTCGTCGCGGCGCAGCAGCACCCGCAGCATCCGGGAAAGCACCTGGTACTGCCCCTGGCTGATGTAGTACTTGAGCTCGTGGCGAACGATCGGGGGCATCGGGTTATACGGCCGCTTCGTTCGCTACGGCGACCAGGGTCGCGTCATATACGCCCTGGATGTCCAGCATGTGGCTCACGATGTCGCTGCGGTGGGTGAGGCGCAGGTCCACGGTCATCTCCGCGCCGGAGCGGGAGACGGTCTTGCTGCGCACGCGGTAGGTGCGCACCCCGCGGTGCAGCTCCGCGTCGATCTCCGGCTCAGCGGCCGGGTCGTAGTGCACGACGAGCAGGTAGTTCTCGTTGGTGCGCATGCGGATGAAGGAGAGCCCGATCATGATGGCGCTGATCAGCGCGACGACGACCAAAGCGATGACATGTTTGCCCGAGCCAATCAGGATACCCATCGTGATGGACCAGAACATATAGGCCGTGTCGATGGGGTCCTTGACTGCGGTGCGGAAGCGCACGATGGACAGCGCGCCGACCATGCCCATGGACAACGCGACGTTGGAGCCGATGGCCATGACAACGGGCGTGGTCGTGAGCGTCAGCAGGATCAGCGTGATCGTGAAGGTTGGGTTGTACATAACGCCGCGATAAGTCTTACGGTACACGACCGCGATGATGATACTGGCCACGAGCGCAAACGCGAGGGCCATAATGACCATCATCGGCGTAAAGTTCTCGAACTGGTCAGCCCACCAGTTGCTCAGCACGATGTCACTCTTGCTCGTCAAATCGCCGCCCAGCGCGGCCGCCAAAATGCCCATCCTGTCTCCTCCAACCCCGCGGGGACCAAATACGGCTCATTATACAT
>DATHTQ010000429.1:0-1937 GCA_035463055.1 Candidatus Limnocylindria bacterium | reverse complement strand
GGGGCGACGACCGCTCCCGGCGCGTACAGGGAACGAGCCATCGCCTCCAGCGCGTTGATGCCGACGCAGCGGATGCCCAGCCCCCGCGCCATGCCCTGCGCCGCGCCCACCCCGAGGCGCACCCCGGTGAACGACCCGGGGCCGGTGACCGCGGCAAGGAGGCTGATATCGCTTACGGAGATGCCGGCCTTTTGCAGCGCCTCCTGCACCATCGGCATGAGGCTCCTGGAATGCGTGAGCTTGTTCACCGCGCGCGCCTCGTAGGCAAGCCGCCCGTCCCGCAGGACGGCGACGCTGCACGCGGGGCCGGAGGTGTCCAGGGCGAGCACGTTCATGCGTTCAGCGTGATCCCTTCAAATCTCCCCGACGCGGCGAGCGCCCCGCGGGGCAGGAGGTCGATGAGGCGGGCGCCGTCCTCCAGGGGGATCAGCACCACCTCTACATGGTCGGCAGGGACGAGGTCCGGGGCGCGCTCGTGCCACTCGATGAGGGTGACCGCCTCGCCGCCGACGTACTCGTCCAGCCCCGCGGCGGGGATCTCTTCCTCGTCGCGGACGCGGTACCAGTCGAAGTGGTGCAGCGGCCCCAGGGCGGTATCGTACACGTTGAGCAGGGTGAACGTTGGGCTGGTGACGGGGACCGCCACCCCCAGGCCCTGCGCTACGCCGCGGGCGAACTCGCTCTTGCCGGCGCCAAGCTGCCCCGTCAGCAAGACGACGTCCCCCGGCCGCAGGCGCGCGGCAAGCGCGGCCCCGGCCCTGCGCGTCTCAGCCGCGAACCGCGCCGTGAGCCGCGAATCCATGGTCGGCCCTCCCCAGCAGGATGGACAGGCGCTTGTACAGCAGGTAGGCCAGCGCGGCGTTGGCGACGCCCTTGACCAGGTTGAACGGCGCGATGGCGCCCCACAGGTAGCCGTCCAGCGTCATCCCCATGCCCTGCAGTGCGCCCTCGAACCCGGCCCCGAAGAACACGGGCAGCAGGATGCAGCGGTTGGCCAGCACGCCGGCCACGACCATCAGCAGGGAGCCCGCCGCCATGCCTGTCACCGCGGCCTTGCGGGTGCGGTTCGCGCGGTACATGAGGGTGGGCGGCAGCAGGAACGACAGGCCGACGATCACGTTGGCCAGTTCCCCCACGCCGCCCGTCGTGCCCCCCAGGATGTGCACGAGGTTGGTCACCAGCACGGAGACCACCAGCAGCGCGGGCCCCACCGACAGGCCCAGCAGCAGCAGCGGCGTCAGGGAGAAGTCGAGCTTGAGCCACGGCGCGAAGAACGCGAGCGGGATTTCGATGTAGCTCAAGAGGATGGCGATCCCGGTCATGAGCGCCGCGAAGGTGAGGTTGACGGTCCTGCTGTGGCGTGCCTTGGTGAAACCCCCTGCAAAAAACTCGCCCCAGAGCGCATCGGGGCGAGCAAAAAACGGCCGATAAGCCTGTCTTCTCCCTTCCAGACTGTACTGTCGGCCATGGAATCGCACCATGTCAGCCATACGGCTCGCGGGCTTTACCGCCGGTGGGGACTTTCACCCCGCCCCGAAGACCTGTGGTTGCCGGAAAGCATCGTACCACGCCTCCAAGGCCCCGTCAAGGAAGCGGGATGGTCTCGGGGCCCGCGGCGCGCACGTCCAGCGCCTGGCAGCATCCCTGCCCGAACACCTCTTCCATCGCGCGCGTGAAATCGTCCAGCAGCGCCAGGGGAACGAAGTTCAGCGTCGTCCCCGCGAATCCTCCCCCGTGCACCCGGCAGGCCCCCTCGCGCCCCAGCACGCTTTGCGCGCGGGCGAGGGCGACCGCCATGGGCTGGTCCGCGCCGCCCAGGTGGACGTTCTGCAGCAGCGTCCATGAGGACATGCCCGACTCGTTGACCGCGCGGAAGAAGCGGCTAAGGTCGCCCAGGCGCAGCGCGTCCATCGCCTCCCCGACGCGCAGGTTCTCCC
>DATHTQ010000428.1:0-3106 GCA_035463055.1 Candidatus Limnocylindria bacterium | reverse complement strand
GCCTCCAGCCGGGATAGCATGCCCTCATTCAGCGCGGCGCGGATCTCCAGCGCGACCGCGTCGGAGTCATCCAAGACCCACCCCAGCAGCCCGCGCAGCCAGGCGAAGACGTCCCCGAAGGCGCACTGGCCCGACTCCAGCCCGAGGAATCCGGGCAGGATGGCGTTCTGCGCGAGGCCGAAAAGATGGCTCAAGTTCCGGTCCGGCAGGTCCTCCTCCCGCACCGCGGCGAGGTCCACCGACGAGGTGCCGATGACCTTGACCAGCATGCCCGGCCGGATGCCCGCGCCCACGGCCCCGGCGTGCGCGTCCAGCGAGCTGCCGCCCACGACGACGTCGCCGGAGAGCCCGAGCCTCTCCTTCCACTCTGCCGACAGCATGCCGACCCGGTCGGTGGACAGGCCGGGCCGCGGGGCGTACCGCGCGGCGACCTCCGCAAGGTACGGGTCGATGGTGCGCAGGCACTCCCCGCTGGGCAGCCCGCCCAGCGCGCTGTGCCACAGGGCCTTGTGCCCGGCGGAGCTGAAGCAGCGGTACATCGTGGCCGGGTCCGTCCTGCCGCACAGCAGTGCGGGCGCCCAGTCCGTCAGCTCGACCCAGGAGTACGCGGCGTCGCGGACGGAGGGGTCTTTCCTCGCAGCGTGCAGGGCCTTGGACCAGAACCACTCGGCGGAGTACTCCCCCTGGTAGCGCGTATAGTCGCGCTCCGGCCACGCCAGGAAGGCGCGGTGGATGTCCGCGGCCTCCTCCAGCGCCGAATGGTCCTTCCACAGGTGGAACATCGCATCGGGATTATCTTCGAATCCCTCCAGCAGGGACAGCGGGGTCCCGTCCCGGTCCACGGGGCAGACCGTGGCGCCGGTCGCGTCGAAGCCGATGGCGGCCACGCGCGCGCGGTCCTCGGCGGACAGGCCGTCCAGCGCGCCGCGCACCGCCAGGGTCATGGACTCCATATAGTCCAGCGGGTGCTGGCGGAACACCTGGGCCCCGGGGTCGCAGTATTCCCCCCTGCCCCACCGGGGATAGGGCGCGACGCACTCCCCCGCGACGGCGCCCGAAAGGGCGTCCGCGACGAGTGCGCGCACGGAGTCCGTGCCGAAGTCCAGGCCGATGACCAGGCGCATGGGAAGACCCCCAACGTTATTTTTGATACAAGTCATTGAAGTGGAAACCGTCGTCTAGGGCTTTCGCCGGATATGGCCGCAGTCGGCGCATTCCCCGGTATGCACGCACAGCGTCCCGCCGCACTCCGGGCATTCCCAGCGCGCCCGCTCGCCGAACAGGAACGCCTCCATCCCCTGGGCCCGGATGCGGGCAAGGTTGCCCATCGGGGACTCGGTGAGTACGTACTTGGCGGCGTACCGGGCCTCCTTCTCCAGGACCTGCGCGCACGGGTAGTCCGGGCACGCGTCGCAGAACGCCCATCCGCTTGAGAGCAGCTTATCGCACTTCCAGATGGTGCATATCGAGAAGCAGTATTCGGGCTTCGCGCCGTCCGGACCGCGGCACCCCAGGCACCGCTCCTCCCGGCGCAGCGCCCTTTTGCACACCGCGCAGTTGAGCCCGCACGGCGCGACCATGCCCGGGGTGAACCTTTCGGCATGCTCAGGGTTCATGTGCGTCCCCCCTTTCCAGGCCCATTGTACTGCGGAAACCCCGCGTTGTGCTATCATGGCGCGGGAACGCTCATCGGCGGAGGGTGCGATGTTCGACGCGGATGCCATCATACAAAGGGTTACGGCCCGGCTTTCCCAGGTCCCCGGCCTGGAGGGCGTCGTGCTGGGCGGCTCGCGCGCCAGGGGCACCCACGCGCCGGATTCCGACGTGGATATCGGCATCTATTACGACACCGCCGCCCTCGGCCTGGACGCGCTGGGCCGCGCCGCCCAGGACCTGGACGACGCGCACCGCCCCGGCCTCGTGCAGCCGCCCGGGTCCTGGGGGAAGTGGGTCAACGGCGGGGGCTGGCTTTCGGTGGACGGCTGCCCGGTGGACTTCCTGCTGCGCGATATCGCGCGCGTGGAGCAGGTCATTCGCGACACGGACCAGGGCGTCGTGGCCGCCGACTACCAGGTCGGGCATCCCCACGCCTATATCAGCGCGATGTACCGGGGGGAGCTCGCCGTCAGCCGCGTGCTGCACGCTGGGAGCGGGCGTTTTTTGGAACTGAAAGCGCAGGCTGATGCCTACCCCGCCACCCTGGCCGAATCCATCATCGGCATGTTCCTGTTCGAGGCGGGGTTCTCGCTCATGCTCGCCCGCAAGAAAGCGGACAGGGACGACGTATCGTACGTCGCCGGGCATTGCTGCCGCAGCGTTTTTTGTCTCAACCAGGTCCTGTTTGCCGTCAACCGCGAATACTGCCTCAACGAGAAGAAGGCCGTGCGGATGATCACGGGTTTCCCCCTGCGGCCCGAAGGGTACAAGGAGCGCGTGGACCTCATCGTTTCCTCCCTGTCCGCCGACGCCGCGGGAACAGGGAAGGGCCTTCAGGAATTGGAGCGCCTGGTGAACGACGTCACCGCCCTGGCGGGTAAATAGCGGGGCCGACCGTCAGGGATTGAGGATTTCCCCTATCACCTTGCCGTCGATGTCCCCCAAATCCAGCCCCAGGACCTTCGCGAACGTCGCGGCCTGGTCCACCAAAGGACGCCGGTCCACCACGGCGCCCGGGCGGAACGACGGGCCGAACGCCATCATCGTCGGCTGGGGGCCCTTGTCCGGGTGGTGGCCGTGGGTCGCGCGGCCGAAGCGGTAGTCGGTCACGTCGAGGTTTTTTACGATGGGGCGCAGCCAGTCGTTGGTGAATGCGGAATAGCCGTCGCTCTCCAGCACGAAGGAAAATCCCCCTGCCAGCCGCTCCTCCCTCTGTGCTTCCTCTGCCGTGTAGACGCGGCTGATGCCGTAGATGCCCTCGCGGCACATGAAGTCCAGCAGCTCGCGGGTCTTCTCATAGACCTTCATGTCCTGCGGGTCCTTGAGCCACACCTGGGCGGACAGCGCCGTGGACTTGCAGCACGCGGCATAGTCCAGGAACTCCCCGTTCTCCCCCACCGTGATGAGCCCATGCTCGGCGAAGACCGCGGTGGGGGACACGGTGCGCACG
>DATHTQ010000427.1:0-1504 GCA_035463055.1 Candidatus Limnocylindria bacterium | reverse complement strand
GGCAGGATCTACAGCGCGGGCCGCCTGCGCGAGATCGCGCGGCGCATGGAGGAGAAGGGCGTATCGGGATACCGCGATAAGATGGCCTGGCTGGACCGCGAAGGCCTGCTCGACCCGTCCATGCTGCAAACCTACTCCGCGGAAGAACTGGAAGAGGCCCACTCCTTCATCGACCCGGAGCGCGACCTGCTGCTCCCCTACTCGGGGCTCGAGCTTCTGTACAAGCGCTACGTCGTCATGACCCACGCGCTGGAGCCGGTGGAGACGGTGCAGGAGATGTACCTCAACATCGCGCTGTTCCTCGCCATCCCGGAGGAGAAGCCCGCGCGGCTCGCGTGGGCGCGGCGGTTCTACGACATGCTCAGCCGTCTGGAGGTCACCATGGCGACCCCCACGCTCTCCAACGCGCGCAAGCCCTACCACCAGCTCTCCAGCTGCTTCATCGACACCGTGCCCGACGACCTGCCCGGCATCTACCGCAGCGTCTCCAACTTCGCCAACGTCAGCAAGTACGGCGGCGGCATGGGGCTGTACTTCGGCAAGGTGCGCTCGCAGGGGTCCTCCATCCGCGGGTTCAGGAACGCGGCCGGGGGCGTCGTGCGCTGGATCCGCCTGGCCAACGACACCGCGGTCGCGGTGGACCAGCTGGGCGTCCGCCAGGGCGCGGTCGCCGTATACCTGGACATCTGGCACAAGGATTTGCCGGAATTCCTGCAGCTTCGCACCAACAACGGCGACGAGCGCATGAAGGCCCACGACGTGTTCCCCGCGGTGTGCGTGCCGGACTATTTCTACGAGCAGCTGAAGGAAAACATGGACGGCGACTGGCACCTGTTCGACCCGCACGAGGTGCGCCTCGCCCGGGGCTGGTCGCTGGAGGACTCCTGGGGCGGGGAGTGGACGGAAAAGTACCTGGGCCTCGTCGCGGACCCGGCCGTCAGCCGCCGCACCGTGCCCCTCAAGGACGTCGTGCGCATGGTCATAAAGTCAGCGGTGGAGACAGGGACCCCCTTCGTCTTCAACCGCGACACCGTCAACCGCTTCAACCCCAACCCCCACAAGGGCATGATCTACTCCTCCAACCTGTGCACCGAGATCGCGCAGAACATGTCGGCGGTCTCCCAGGTGGACCAGCGCGTGGAGACCGTGGACGGCGAGACCGTCGTGGTCAGCGTGACCAGGCCAGGGGACTACGTGGTGTGCAACCTGGCCTCCGTCAACCTGGGCCGCGTGGACCCGGAGGACGAGGCCGTGCTCGAGCCCCTGCTAAAAACCGCGGTGCGCGCGCTGGACAACGTCATCCAACTCAACTACTACCCCGTCCCCTACGCCCAGGTCAACAACGCCCTCTACCGGCCCGTGGGCCTGGGGGTCAGCGGCTACCCCCACCTGCTCGCCCGCAAGGGCATCGACTGGGAGGGCGAGGAGCACCTGACGTACGCGGACCGCGCGTTTGAAAACATCAACTACTGGGCCGTCAGGGCGAGCGCCGCGCTGGCCCGGG
>DATHTQ010000426.1:0-11184 GCA_035463055.1 Candidatus Limnocylindria bacterium | reverse complement strand
CAGGGCCATCCTGTTCACCCCCCAAGGCCGCCCGGTCTCCTCGGCGGCCTTCCCCTTTGCCCAGCACTACCCCAACCCCGGCTGGGTCGAGCACGACCCGGAGGATTTGCTGTCCACCTCCGTGCGCGCGCTGCGCGGCGCGGTGGAGCAGGCCGGCGTCCCCCCGGAAAGCATCGCGGCGATGGGCATCACCAACCAGCGCGAGACCACGCTGCGGTGGGAAAGGGAAGGCGGCAGGGCCGTCTGCCCCGCCGTCGTCTGGCAGTGCCGCCGCACCGCGCCCATCATCCAGCGCCTGCGGGAGGACGGCCTCGCCCCGATGGTCACCCAGAGGACCGGGCTGGTGCCGGACGCCTACTTCTCGGCGTCGAAGATCACCTGGCTGCTGGACGAGGCGGGCCTGCGCGGCCGCGCGGAGGCGGGGGAACTGCGCTTCGGCACCGTGGACAGCTTCCTCGTGAGCCAGCTGGTCGAGGGCGCGCCGCACGTGACCGACGCGACCAACGCGTCGCGCACGATGCTCTTCAGCCTGAAGGACCAGCGCTGGGACCCGGACCTGCTGGCCGCGTTCCGCGTGCCGGAGGCGCTGCTGCCGGAGGTGCGGGACACTTCGGGGTACGTCGGCATGCTCAAAAAGGACATCCTCGGCGCGGAGATCCCGGTCACCGCGCTCGCGGGGGACCAGCACGCCGCGCTGTTCGGGCAGGGGTGCTACGCGCCGGGGGGCGTCAAGAACACCTACGGCACCGGCTGCTTCATGCTGATGAACACCGGCGACGCGCCGGTACAGGCCACGGGGGGCCTCTTGTCCACGATGGCGTGGCGCATCGGCGGCAAGGCGGTGTTCGCGCTGGAGGGCAGCGTGTTCACGGCGGGCGCCGCCATCCAGTGGCTCAGGGACGGCCTGGGCATCATCTCCTCCGCCGCGGAGACGGAGGCCCTCGCCGCGCAGGTCGCGGACACCGGCGGCGTCCACTTCGTCCCCGCCTTCACGGGCCTGGGCGCCCCGCACTGGGACATGTACGCCCGGGGCACGTTCACGGGGCTGACCCGGGGCACCGACCGGCGGCACCTGTGCCGCGCGGCGCTGGAGGCCATCGCCTTCCAGTCCGACGACCTGCTGCGCCTGATGGAAAGCGTGTCGGGGATGCCCCCGCGCGCGCTGCGGGCGGACGGGGGCGCGACGGAGAACGCCCTGCTGATGCAGGCCCAGGCGGACATTTCGGGCATCCGGGTCATCCGGCCCCTGGTGCGCGAGAGCACCGCGCTGGGCGCGGCGCGGCTGGCGGGCCTGGCGGTGGGCTTCCCGGTGGGTGAGGACACCGCCTGCGACACGGCGCGCGAGGGCGATACCGCGTTCGAGCCGAACATCACCGACGAGCAGCGCGCCGCGATGCGCGCGGGCTGGGCGCGCGCCGTGGACGCGGCGCTGCACTGGGCGAAGGATGCCGCGGGGAGGTAAGCCCCCTTCATTGTCCGTGCCCCGCGCGCATGGTATAATCCCTTTTACGTCCGTGGAAGGGATTTTTTGATGTTTGTAGCCGACGGCTGGCGGGACTTCGAGGTGCTGGACACCGGCGACGGCATGAAGCTGGAGCGCTGGGGGGACGTCCTGCTCGCGCGGCCGGACCCGCAGGTCATCTGGCCCAAGGCCGCGCCCGGGCAGTGGAAGCGCGCCGACGCGGTCTACACCCGCTCGCGCGAGGGCGGCGGCAGCTGGGAGTTCCGGCGCGAGCTGCCCCAGCGGTGGGAGGTGTCCTACCGCGACCTGCGCTTCTACGTGCGCCCGACGGGCTTCAAGCACACGGGCCTCTTCCCGGAGCAGGCCGCCAACTGGGACTGGATGCGCGCCCTGGTCAAGCGCCGCCCCGGCGCGCGGGTGCTCAACCTGTTCGCCTACACCGGGGGCGCGAGCGTCGCGCTGATGATGGAGGGCGCGCACGTGACCCATGTGGACGCCGCGCGCGGGATGCTGGCCTGGGCGCGAGAGAACCGCGACCTCTCCGGCGCGCCCGAGACCGCCTGCCGCTTCATCGCCGAGGACGCGGCGGCGTTCGTGCGCCGCGAGCTGCGCCGGGGGAGCCGCTACGACGCCGTCCTCATGGACCCGCCCAGCTACGGGCGCGGCCCCGGGGGCGAGGTGTGGAAGCTCGAGGACGAGCTGTACCCCTTAGCCGAGCTGTGCGCGGGGCTGCTGTCCGACGCGCCGCTGTTTTTTTTGCTGAACGGCTACACGACCGGCTTCCAGCCCGCCGCGCTGGGCAACGTCGTAGGCCGGGCGCTGTCGGGGCGCCCGGGTATGCTGGACGCGGGGGAACTGTGCCTCCCCGTCACCTCCGGGGGCGTCCTGCCCGCCGGCGCCAGCGCGAGATGGCACGCAAGAGGAGTATTGGAGTGAGTTTCCCCACGCCTCCCGTCCTGTTCGAGGACAACCACCTGCTCGTCGCCCTCAAGCCGCCCCGGATGCTGACCCAGGGGGACGCGACCGGGGACGCGGACATGCTGACCCTCCTCAAGGCGTACGTCAAGGAAAAGTACGGGAAGCCCGGCGAGGCCTTCCTGGGGCTGGTCCACCGCATGGACCGCCCTGTGGGGGGCATCCTCGTGTTCGCCAGGACCAGCAAGGCCGCGGCCCGGCTCTCCCAGCAGATCCGCGAGGACCGGCTGCACCGCGAGTACGTGCTGGTCTGCCGGGGCGACACGCCGGACCGCTTCACCCTCAAGGACTACCTGGTCAAGGACGAGCGCGAGAACCTCGTGCGCGTGCTGCCCCGGTACCTGAAGCTGCAGGGCAAGGAGGCGCTGCTGTACGGGCAGACCGTCGCGCACAACGACGAGAAGAGCCTCGTCGCCGTGCGGCTGGGGACGGGCCGGGCGCACCAGATCCGCGCGCAGATGGCGCACTTCGAGCACCCGCTGCTGGGCGACGCGCGCTACAACCCGCACGCCCCCGAGGGGCTCATCGCGCTGTGGGGCATGCGGCTGCGGATGGACCACCCCATCACGGGCAAGGCCATGACGTTCGTCTGCCCGCCGCACAACGTGCCCGAGGGGTTCCCCGTCAGCCCCCACTTCGCCGCCTACCGGCGCGAGCTGGACGGCCTGGCCCGCGTGTGGCCGGACATCGCCCAGTGAGCGCGGGAAAGGAAGGCGCCCCCGTCTGGCACGAGGTGACCCACGTGTGCGCCCAGTCCGGGGCGCGCCTGGGCGTGCTGCACACCCCCCACGGCGGCGTGGACACGCCCTCCTACATGCCGGTGGGCACGCAGGCGGTCGTCAAGGCGATGACCTCGCGCGAGATGCGGGAGCTGGGCGCGCAGATCGTGCTGGCAAACACCTACCACCTGTCCATCCGCCCGGGCGAGGACCTCGTGCGCAGGGCCGGGGGCCTGCACGGGTTCATGGCGTGGGACCGGCCCATACTGACGGACTCCGGCGGGTTCCAGGTGTTCTCCCTTGCCTCGCTGCGGAAAATCACCGAGGAGGGCGTCTCCTTCCGCAGCCACCTGGACGGCAGCCCGCTGTTCATGGGGCCGGAGCAGTCCATGCAGGTCCAGGAGGCGCTGGGCGCGGACGTCATCATGGCGTTCGACGTGTGCACCCCGTGGCCGGCGGAAAAGGACAGGGCGCGCGCGGACATGGAGCGCACCCACCGGTGGGCGAGGCGGTGCCTGGACGCGCACCGGCGGGGGGACCAGGCGCTGTTCGGCATCGTGCAGGGCGGCGTCTTCGCGGACCTGCGGCGCGAATCCGCCGAGGCGCTCTCCGCGATGGGATTCCCGGGCTACGGCATCGGCGGGCTGTCGGTGGGCGAGCCCAAGGAACTGATGTACGAAATGCTGGACGCCACGGTGCCCTATTTACCGCAGGATAAGCCGCGCTACCTCATGGGCGTGGGCACGCCGGACTGCCTGCTGGAAGGGGTCCTGCGCGGCGTGGACATGTTCGACTGCGTGCTCGCCACGCGCATCGCGCGAAACGGCACGGTGCTGACGGCGCAGGGGCGGCTGGTCATCCGCAACGCCCGGTACAAGGACGACCTGCGCCCCATCGAGGAGGGCTGCGACTGCGAGGCATGCCGGGACTATTCCCGCGCCTACGTCCGCCACCTCATCAACACGCGCGAGATCACGGGCGCGCGGCTGTGCAGCATCCACAACCTGCGCTACCTGGCGCGGCTCATGGAAGGCGCGCGGGCGGCCATCCGGGAGGACCGGTTCCTGGACTACATGAAGGATTTCTACGCGCGGTTCGACATGCGGGGCGCGTTCAACCGCGGGGACGGGGAGCAGCGATGACGCAGACGGCGCACCTGGAGGCGCGGGAGCTGACGTACAGGTACGAGCCGGGCGCGGCGCCCGCGGTGGACGGCGTGACGTTCGGCGTGGCCCGGGGCGAGTTCGCCGCGGTGCTGGGGCACAACGGCTCCGGCAAGTCCACGCTGGCCAAGCTCCTCAACGGCCTGTACCTGCCCACCGAGGGCACGGTCACGGTCAGCGGCATGGACACGCGGGACGATGAGCGCACCTGGGACGTGCGCCGCGCCGCGGGCATGGTGTTCCAGAATCCCGACAACCAGCTTGTTGCGACAAGGGTGGACGACGACGTGGCCTTCGGGCTGGAGAACATCGGCGTGCCCACCGGGGAGATGCCGGAGCGCATCGCCGAGGCGCTGCGCATGACCGGCATGACGGAGTTCCGCGAACGCGCGCCGCACCTGCTCTCCGGCGGGCAGAAGCAGCGCGTCGCCATCGCGGGCATCCTGGCGATGCGGCCGGAGGCGCTCATCCTCGACGAGGCGACCGCGATGCTGGACCCCCAGGGCCGGCGCGAGGTGATGGACACCGTGCGCGCGCTCAACCGCGGCCACGGCATCACCGTGGTGTGGATCACGCACTTCATGGAGGAGGCCGCGCTGGCGGACCGCGTGCTGGTCATGGACCACGGGAAGATCGCGATGGACGGCACCCCGCGGGAGGTCTTCTCCCAGGTGGAGCGGGTGCGCGAGCTGCGCCTGGACGTGCCCCCGATGACCCGGCTGGCCGCGATGCTCAGGCAGCGCGGCGTGGAGGCCCGGGAGGACGTGCTGACGGTCGAGGAAATGGCGGGGGAGGTGATGCGGCTGTGCCCATCGTGCTGGAAAAGGTAACCTACGTCTACCGCAGCGGCCCCCTCTCCAACCAGGCGCTGGAGGACGTGAGCCTGACCATCGGGGACGGCGAGATCGTCGCCCTCATCGGGCACACGGGCTCGGGCAAGTCCACCCTCGCGCAGCACCTCAACGGGCTGCTCGCCCCCAACTCCGGGCGCGTTCTGGTGGACGGCAGGGACGTGAACGAAAAGGACGCGGGCCGCAAGGCGCTGCGCCTCAGCGTCGGCCTGGTGTTCCAGTACCCGGAGCACCAGCTGTTCGAGGAGACGGTGTTCAAGGACGTCGCCTTCGGCCCGCGCAACATGGGCCTGGGCGAGGAGGAAATTGACGCCCGGGTGCGGGAGGCCATGCAGACCGTCGGCCTGGACCCGGAGGAAGTGGGCCCGCGGTCGCCGTTCGAGCTCTCCGGCGGGCAGATGCGCCGGGTCGCGCTGGCCGGGGTGCTGGCGATGAAGCCGCGCGTGCTCGTGCTGGACGAGCCGACCGCCGGGCTGGACCCGCGGGGGCGCGACTTCCTGCTGGGCGACCTCAAGAAGCTCAACGACGCAGGGACGACCATCGTGCTCATTTCCCACTCGATGGACGACGTGGTGCGCCTGGCGCGGCGCGTCGTGGTGCTGGAGCGCGGGCGCGTCGTCATGGACGGCACCCCGCGCGAGGTGTTCTCCCAGGGGGAGCGCCTGGCCGCGATGGGCCTGGACGTGCCCCAGGCGTTCCGCCTCGCCCGCATCCTTAGGGAGGGCGGGGTCGCCCTGGGCGACGCGATGACGATGGAGGAGCTGGCCGACGCGCTGGCCGCGGCGGTGAAGGGGGACGGCGATGCTGCGTGACATCACGCTGGGGCAGTACTACCCCGTCGAGAGCCCCGTCCACCGCCTGGACCCCCGGGCCAAGATCATGCTCGCGTTCCTGTACATCATCGCGGTGTTCCTCGTGCGCGGGCTGGCGTGGTACCTGCCGGTGCTGCTCTATTTGATATTCGTGACCTGGCTCTCCCGCCTGCCCGCGGGGCTCATGCTGCGCAGCCTGCGGCCCATGCGCATCCTGCTGGTGTTCACGTTCGTCCTCAACCTCTTCTTCGCCTCCGGGCAGAACGAGCTGCTGCGCCTGGGACCGCTGGTCATCCGCGAGGAGGGGCTCAACAACGCGCTGCACTTCACGTTCCGGCTCATCCTGCTGGTGACGGGGAGCAGCGTGCTGACGCTGACCACCTCGCCGGTCACGCTGACCGACGGGCTGGAGCGGCTGGCTTCGCCGCTCAAGCGCATCGGCTTCCCGGCGCACGAGATGGCGATGATGATGACCATCGCCCTGCGGTTCATCCCCACCCTCGTGGAGGAGGCCGACAAGATCATGAAGGCGCAGACCGCCCGCGGCGCCGACTTCGAGAGCGGCAACCTGCTCGCGCGCGCCCGGGCGATGATCCCCCTGCTGGTTCCGCTGTTCATCTCGGCGTTCCGGCGCGCGGGGGACCTTGCCATGGCGATGGAGGCGCGGTGCTACCGGGGCGGCAAGGGGCGGACCCGGCTGCACGTGCTGAAGTTCGGCACGCGCGACCTGATGGGCTTCCTGAGCATGGCGGCGCTGTACGCGGTCCTGCTGCTGCCGCGCTGGATATGACCGGCGAGGCCCGGCGGGTCCTGCTGACGCTGGAGTACAAGGGCACGCGCTACGCCGGGTGGCAGCGCCAGCTCAACGGCCCCAGCGTCCAGGAGGAGCTGGAACGGGCTCTGGCCAAGGCCGCGGGCGTACCGACCGCCGCCGTCGGCGCGTCGCGCACCGACGCCGGGGTGCACGCCCTGGGCCAGCGCGCCCACTTCGACACGCGGGCCAACATCCCGGACGACAAATGGCCCTTCGTGCTCAACACGATGCTGCCCCCGGACGTGCGCGTCACGCGCTCGGTTCGCGTGGAGGACACCCTGCACGCCCGGTTCTCGGCGCGGGGCAAGGAATACGAGTACCGCATCCTCAACCGCCGGTTCCCCTCGCCGCTGCGGGCCGAGTTCACGGCGTTCGTGCCGCTGCCGCTGGACGCCGGGGAAATGGAGCGTGCGCTTCTATCCATCGTCGGGCGGCAAGACTTCCGCGCGTTCGCGGCGGCGGGCCACAGCGCCAAGACGACCGTGCGCACGATGCGCGGCGCGTCGCTGGAGCGCCAGGGGGACGAGATCGTCCTGCGCGTGTCCGGCGACGCGTTCCTGTACAACATGGTCCGCATCATCGCGGGCACCTGCATCGCGGTGGGCCTGGGCAAGCTGGGCGCGGACGCGTTCGAGGAGGCCATCCGCACGGGCAGCCGCCTGGCGCTGGGGCCGACCGCGCCGCCCCAGGGGCTGACGCTGGTGCGGGTGGCGTACGAGGGCGGGCTGTGAGCGCGAAGGCCGGGCCCGTGCGCGTGTCGGTGCGCGCCCTGGTCGGGTTCTCGGTGTTCCCGCCGGACATCACGCCCGTCTCGCGCAGCCTCATGGAACTGGGCCGCGAGGCGCACCTGGCGTCCCAGCGGGGCCGGGAAGCGCGGGCGGAGCGGCCGCTTTCCTGGGAGGGTGAGGCGGAGGGCCTCAAGGTACGCGTGTCGGGGCGGATGGACCTCGTGGACATGGAGGCGGACCCGCCCCTTGTCGAGGAACTCAAGCTCTCCCCGGAGCCGCCGCCCCAAACCCCGCTCCCGGAGCACCGCCTCCAGGCCGTTTGCTACGCCTTCATGCTGGCGCGGCGCGACGGCCTGCCCAAAGTCGCCATCCGGGTCACCTACGTCACCCGGCAGGGGAAGCCGACGGCGCAGTTCGATGAGACGCTGGGCGAAAACGAGCTGGAGAGCGCGTTCCTCGCCCTGCTGCTGCCCTGGGCAGCGTGGCAGGGGAGGCTGCTCGCCCACGCGCGGCGCCGGGACGCGAGCCTGGCGGCCCTGCCCTTCCCCTACCCCGCCTACCGCCCCGGCCAGCGCGAGATGGCGGCGCAGACTTTCACGGCCATCCAGCGCAGGAAGCGGCTCTTCGCGCAGATGCCCACCGGCACCGGGAAGACCGCCGCGGTGCTGTACCCGGCCATCCGGGCACTGGAAAGCGGCCTGAACCGCCAGGTGTTCTGCCTGACCGCGCGGGGCACGCAGGCGGCGGCCGTCGCCAAGGAGCTGGACAACATGCGCGCCGGCGGGCTCGTGCTGCACAGCCTGTACCTCACCGCCAAGGAAAAGCTGTGCCCGATGGACGAGCCGCGCTGCCACCCGGACCTGTGCGTCCGCGCCAGGGGCCACTTCCTGCGCCAGCCCCAGGCGATGGAGGAGGCGCTGGAGGCGGACTCCTGGGACCGCGGCTTCATTACCGATACCGCGGACCGGCACGAGCTGTGCCCGTTCGAGTTCTCGCTTTCCCTGTGCGAGATCGCCGACGCGGTGGTGTGCGACTACAACTACGCGCTGGACCCGCAGGTGCGCCTCTCCCGCGTATTCGACGCCCCGCAGGGCGTGACGCTGCTCATCGACGAGGCGCACAACCTCGCCGACCGCGCGAGGGACATGCTGACCGGCACCCTGGACGCCGCGCGCCTGACCGAAGCGCGCCGGGACCTGGGGAAGGCCGCCGGGCGCGCCGCCCCTCTGTACCGCGCGTTCACGAAGCTGCTGGGCGCGCTGACCGACGAGGAGATACGCTTCCAGCCGGACCGGCTGCTGGACGCCGTTGGCGGCGTGCTGGACCGCATGGGGGACGCCTACCTCCCCGGCGGGGCGAAGCTGGGCCGCGACCTCATCGCCTTCACGTCGGCGCTGCGCCGCGCGGGGGAGACGCCGGACGACTACGTGCTGCTGCACGACCCGCGCAAGCGCTCCGGGGGCCTGCGGGCGCTGTGCCTCAACCCCGCGCCGTGGCTCGCGGAGTCCACCCGGCGCATGGCGGGCGTGGTGATGTACTCCGCGACCCTGGAGCCGCTGCAAAAGATGCGGAGCCTCCTGGGCGGGGACGCCGACGACGCCTGCCTCTCGCTCCCCTCGCCGTTCCCGCCGGAGAACCTGCTGGTGCTGCACCTGCCGCTCAACACGCGGTATAAGCAGCGCGAGGCGAGCTTCGCCCCGGCGGCCCAGGCCATCGCCGCCCTGTTCCTGGCCGACCCGGGCAAGCACATCGCCTACTTCCCGTCCTTCGCCTACCTGCGCGCCGCGGCGGCGCACCTGCCCGCCGACCTTCCGCTGCTGGTGCAGGAGCCGGGCATGGGGGACGCGGCGCGCGCGGCGTTCCTCGCCAGGTTCACGCAGGACGACGCGCCGCTTTTGGGGCTGTGCGTGCTGGGCGGGGTGTTCGCCGAGGGCGTGGACCTGCCGGGCAGGGCGCTCATCGGCGCGGCCGTGGTGGGGGTGGGGCTGCCCCAGGTCAACCCGGAGCGGGAACTGTACCGCGCGCGGATGGAGGAGGCGATGGGGGACGGGTTCGCCTACGCCTACCGTTATCCCGGAATGCACAAGGTGCTGCAGGCCGCGGGCAGGCTCATCCGCTCGGAGACCGACCGCGGGGTGCTGCTGCTGATGGACGACCGCTACGGGCAGGACGACTACCGGGAACTGATGCCGGATGGGTGGCGCCCGCTGCGCCTGCGCGAAAGCGCGGGCATCGCGGGGGCCGTACGTGACTTTGTGGAAAGGGGCGTGGAGTAACGTGGCCGAACTGCCGCAGTACCGCCTGGGCGACGTCGAGCGCAGGCTGGTCACCCTGTACGCGCTGCGCGAGCTGGGGCCCTGCACCAACCTGCAGCTCATCGCCTTCACCGCCAGGCACGGCGTGATGAACTACTTCGACCTGCAGCTGGCGCTGCACGACCTGGCTTTGGCGGGGCTCATCCTGCGCGAGGGCGGGCCGTCCGGCGACACCTTCGCCATCGCCCCGCAGGGGGAGGAGGCCATCCGCCTGTTCGCCCGGCGCGTTGGCAGCAGCCTGCTGACCCGCGTGGAGGAGGCGGTGCCCGCCTTCCGCGAGGAGATGCGCCGCGAGCGCGAGCTGTTCTGCGCCGTCTCGCACGAGGGCCGCAGCGAGTACCACGCGCGCATGGGCATCCGCGAGAACGGCATGGACCTGCTGCGCCTGGACCTCTCGCTGCCCACCGCCGAGATGGCGGAGCGGTTCTGCGCCGCGTGGGCGGGCAGCGCGCGGGAGGTGTACGACCTGCTCATACGAAGGCTGTCGGGCGGGGGGGAGCCGTGAGCGTCTGCTCCATCGTCGTCGCGGCGGGGAGCGGCTCGCGCGTGGGGCTTGGGACCAACAAGGCCCTGCTGCCGCTTGGCGGCGAGGCGGTGTTCCTGCACAGCGTGCGGCGGCTGCGGCCGCTGTGCGATTCTATGATCCTGGTAACCCGGGAGGACGAGCGGGCGGCGTTTGAGGCGGCGCTTGCGGGCGCGGGCCTGCGCGTGGACGCCTTCGCCCCGGGCGGGGCGCAGCGGCGGCACTCGGTGGAGAACGCGCTGCGCCTGGTGCCGGAGGATGCCGAAATAGTGCTCGTCCACGACGCGGCGCGGCCGTTCCCCACGGAGCAGCTGATCCGGGACGTCGTCGCCGCCGCGCGGGAGCGCGGGGCCGCGGTGCCGGCCGTGCCCGTCGCCGACACGCTGCGCCGGGAAGATGGCGGCGAAACCTCCGTCGTCCCGCGCGAGGGGTTGCATCGCGTCCAGACGCCCCAGGGGTTTAGGCGCGAAGCGCTGCTGCGTGCCTACGCGGAGCACCCGGACGCCCTCACCGACGACGCGGGCCTGGTGGAGAAAACCGGCGTCCCCGTCGCGCTGGTCCCGGGCGACCCGGTGAACTTCAAGATCACCGACAGGGGGGATTACGCGATGGCGCAGGCAATCGCGGGGGGCTTCCCCCGCGTGGGCACGGGGTACGACGTCCACCGCCTGGTCCCCGGGCGGGCGCTGGTGCTGTGCGGCGTGGATATCCCGTTCGAACTGGGACTTTTGGGTCACAGCGACGCGGACGTCGCCCTGCACGCGCTCATCGACGCGCTGCTGGGCGCGTGCGCGCTGGGCGACATCGGGCGGCACTTCCCGG
>DATHTQ010000425.1:0-4273 GCA_035463055.1 Candidatus Limnocylindria bacterium | reverse complement strand
CCCTCCATCTCGCGGACGACGGTCTTCAGTTCGCGGATGATGGCGATGGACTGCGGGCAGTGCTTCTCGCACCTGCCGCAGGCCACGCACAGCGAGGCGTTGGAGGGCTTCTGCGCCATGCCACCCAGCGCGCGCATGTAGCGGAACTTCGCCGACCGGTCGCCCAGCAGGTACTTGTCGTTCAGGTGGGCGAAGCACTCCGGGATGTCCACGCCGTGCGGGCAGGGCATGCAGTAGCCGCAGGCGGTGCAGGGGACCTTCGTTTTTTCGAGCAATACCGCTTTCACCCGCGCGAACGCCCCGCGCTCCGCCTTCGTGAGCGCGCCCGGCGCGGCGTCGCCCGCGGTGCGCAGGTTCTCCTCCAATTGCGCCTCGTCGCCCATGCCGGAGAGGACCACGTGCACCTGCGGGTGGTCCCAGACCCACCGCAGCGCCCACTCCGCGGGGGTGCGGCCCGGGGCGCAGCGCGCGAACACGTCCAGCGCTTCGCCCGGAAGGCTGTTCACCCGCTGGCCGCCGCGCAGCGGCACCATGACGACGACGGGGATGCCCAGGCTTGCCGCGAGCAGCAGCCCGGCCTTCCCGGCCTGGCTGTTCTCGTCGAGGTAGTTGTACTGGATTTGGCAGAAATCCCACGGGAAGGCCTGCAGCACCTCCCGGAAGTCCGGCGCGGTGCCGTGGAACGAGAAGCCGAGGTTTCGGACGGTTCCCGCCTGCTTCTGTTCGCGAAGCCAGTCCATGACGCCCAGGGACGCCAGCCTGTCGAACATCGCCCGGTCCACGAGCATGTGGATGAGGTAGTAGTCGACGTAGTTCGTTTGCAGCCGCTCCAGCTGCCGCGCGAGGATCTTCTTCGCGCCGTCCAGGCTGCGCACCATGAACGGCGGCAGCTTGGTGGCAACGAACACCTTTTCCCGCAGGCCGCCCGCGAGCGCGCGGCCCAAAATCTCCTCGCTCTTCCCCTTGTGGTAGATGTAGGCGGTGTCGAAGTAGTTGACCCCCGCCTCCGCCGCGCGGCGCAGCAGCGCGACGGCGCGCTCCGCGTCCACGTTCCCGCCGCGCGTGGGAAGCCGCATGACCCCGAACCCCAGGGCGCTGAGCCGGTCGCCGTTCCTTGGGTTTACCCTGTACTGCATCTTCCTCCCGGTATCAATAAGCCTTCGCGAAGTACATCACCTTGTCCGCGGGCTTCCCGCAGCGCACGCAGGCATCGCCGATGGGCGACTGGTCGAAGGGCATGTTGCGGCTGGTGGCGGAGAACTCGTCCTTGATGGCGTCCTCGCAGGCGCGGTCGCCGCACCACATCGCGCGCGCGTAGCCGCGGTTCACCTGCTCGCCCAGCTCCTCCATCGTGAACACGTCCTTCGTGCGGGAGAGCCGGAACTCGTCCGCGATGCGCAGCATGTTGAGGCGGATCTCCTCCAGCAGCGCCTTGACGCCGCCGGCCAGGTCGGTGAGCTGCAGCGTCCCCTTCTCGAACGTGTCGCGGCGCATGTAGGTGGCGACGCCGTTCTCCAAATCCCTGGGGCCGACCTCCAGCCGCACGGGCACGCCCTTAAGCTCCCACTCGTTGAACTTCCAGCCGGGCGACACGTTGTCCCGGTCGTCCAGCTTCACGCGCACACCCGCCATGGCAAGCGCGTCGCGCGCCCTGGCGCACGCTTCCAGAACGCCGGGCTTGTGCGCGGCGATGGGCAGGATGACCGCCTGGAAGGGCGCGACGTGCGGGGGCAGCTTCAGCCCGCGCTCGTCCCCGTGCGCCATGATGATGGCGCCGATGAGGCGGGTGGACATGCCCCAGCTCGTCTCGTGGCAGTACTCCAGCACCCCCTCTTTGTTCTGGTACTGGATGTTGAAGGGCACGGCGAAGTTGGTGCCGAAGTTGTGGGTCGTGCCCGCCTGCAGCGCCTTGCCGTCCTGCATCATCGCCTCGACGGAGTACGTCGCGCGCGCGCCGGCGAACTTCTCCTTGTCGCTCTTGCGGCCGGAGAACACGGGGATGGACAGCACGTCCTCGCAGAAGCTGCGGTACACCTCCAGCATCAGCAGGGTCTCCTCCTGCGCCTCCTCGGCGGTGGCGTGGATGGTGTGGCCCTCCTGCCACCAGAACTCCGCGGTGCGCAGGAACGGGCGCGTGGTCTTTTCCCAGCGCATCACGCTGCACCACTGGTTGTACTTCATGGGCAAGTCGCGCCAGGACTGCACCCACTGGCTGAACATCGTGCAGAACAGCGTCTCGGACGTGGGCCTGATGGCCAGGCGCTCGGGCAATGCCTCGCCGCCGCCCTGGGTCACCCAGGCGACCTCCGGCGCGAAGCCCTCGACGTGCTCGGCCTCCTTGAGCAGCAGCGACTCGGGGATGAGCATCGGCATGGAGACGTTCTCGTGCCCCGTCTCGCGGAACCGCCGGTCCAGCTCCTCGCGGATGAGCTCCCAGATGCGGTTGCCGTAGGGCTTGAGCGCCATGCACCCGCGCACCGGCGTGTAGTCCATGAGGTCGGCCATGCGGACCACGTCGGTGTACCACTGGGAGAAGTTCTCCTCCCGGGGGGTGATGTGGGTGACGAACTCCTGCTTCTTCGCGCCGCCGTCCTTCGCGCCCGCTTCCTTTGCCATACGCCCTCCTAAAAAAATGAATCCGCCCCACGCAGGGACGGAAGCTGTGCATCCGCGGTACCACCTTGCTTGGCGCCTGAGCGCCCGCTCTCGCCCTTAACGCGGGGAACGGCGGGGGTTGGCCGCGGCCGCGGGGCGGGATCCGGCCCTGCGCGCTCCCACCGTCCGCGCTCGCTTCCCGGGCACTTGCTCCCCGCGATTGCCTGTGTAATTGAGGGCAGTATAGCAGGGTTTCGCGCGCATCACAAGTGCGTCCGCAAGCGCCTCCGTTTGCCTTGACAGCGCCCCGCGCCGTGGTATATTCATGGTACCAAATATCCAAAGGAGGGCACCCATGAAACGACTGTTGTCCCTGGCGCTTTGCCTGGCGATGTTCCTGGGCCTCGCGGCCTCCGCCGCGTCCCAGCCGCTGGAACTGACCATGTATTTCCCCGTCAACGTCGGCGGCGCCGCGGCCGCCATCATCGAGGGCTACACGGCGGAATTCAACGCCCAGAACCCCGACGTGCGCGTGACCGCGGTATATACCGGCAACTATGACGACACCGTCACGAAAATCCAGACCGCCATCCAGGGCGGCAACCCGCCGGACCTGTTCGTGAGCCTGGCGACCCAGCGGTTCACCATGGCTTCCACGCGCATGGCCATGCCCCTGGACGACCTGATCGCCGCGGACCCGGACGGAGAGGCCTTCATCGAGGACTTCATCGACGGGTTCATGCTGGACTCCTACGTGGACGGGAAGATCTACTCCATCCCCTTCCAGCGCTCCACGATGGTCATGTACTACAACAAGGACGCCTTCCGCGAGGTCGGGCTGGACCCGGACGCCCCGCCGAAGAACTGGACGGAACTGGTCGAGTACGCCCAGAAACTGACCAACCCCAACCGCTGGGGCGTGGGCCTGGCGCTCAACTCCGGCTCGGCCCAGTGGGCGTTCACCGGATTCTCGCTGCAGAATACCGCCACCGGCGTCGGCCTGATGAGCGAGGACGGCAAGCAGGTCTTCTTCGACACGCCCGAGAACGTCGAGGCCCTGCAGTTCTGGCTCGACCTGCAGAACAGGTACAAGGTCATGGCCCCCGGCATCGTGCAGTGGACCGACCTGCCCACCCAGTTCCTGGCCGGCCAGGTCGCGATGATCTACCACACCACCGGCAACCTGACCAACATCCGCCGCAACGCGAACTTTGAGTTCGGCGTCACGTTCCTGCCCGCGGGCCGCCAGTACGGCGCGCCCACCGGCGGCGGCAACTTCTACATCACCGCCGGCATCAGCCCCGAGCGCCAGCAGGCCGCGTGGCGGTACATCCGCTTCATGACGGAGACCGAGCGCGCCGCCGACTGGAGCATCCAGACCGGCTACGTCGCGACCCGCGAGTCCGCCTACGAGACCGAGCGGCTCAAGCAGTACTACGCGGACTTCCCAGCCGCGCTGGTCGCCTACGAGCAGCTGCCCTACGCGCAGCCGGAGCTGACCACCTACGCCGCGGCCGAGATGTGGAGGATCCTCAACGACTCCATCCAGGCCGCCGTCACCGGCGAGATGACCGCGCAGGAAGCGCTCACCCACGCCCAGGAGCTCGGGGACGAGCTGCTGGCCGACTACCAGTAAAACCCGCCCGGGCGCTCCGCGCTCATGGCGGGGCGCCCGGGT
>DATHTQ010000424.1:0-6936 GCA_035463055.1 Candidatus Limnocylindria bacterium | reverse complement strand
TCCTGGGGCAGGCTCACGGTCTCCACGCCGAAGCTTTCCAGCTTCAGCCCCAGGCTCACGAACCGGGGGGCCAGGTTGTTGAGGGCGAACTGGCCCAGCTCGTCGTAGTTGGCGGACAGGTCCAGCGCGGGGATCTTGCTCTGCGCCAGGATGTCCGACAGCGCGGAAACGATGGTGCGCTTGATCTGCCCGTCCACGCCGTCGACGGTCATCAGCTCGGTCGTGCCGAACACTTCCTTGAGGAACGCGACCGGGTCGACCACGCGGAAGGAGTAGATGCCGAACGCGCGCAGCCGGACCATGCCGAACTCCGTGTCGCGCATCATGACGGGGTTGCTCGTGCCCCACTTGCGGTCGAGGAACTGCTTGGTGTTGACGAAGTACACCTCGGCCTGGAAGGGGGACTTGAAGCCGTACTTCCAGCTCTTGAGGGCGGTGAGGATGGGCATGTTCTGGGTGCTCAGCTCATACCGGCCCGGCTGGAAGACGTCGGCGATCTTGCCCTCGTTGACGAAGACGGCGACCTGGCTCTCGCGCACCGTCAGCTGCGCGCCCATCATGATTTCCTTGCCCATGGAGTCGTAGCGGTAGACCATGGTGTCGCTGCTGGAATCGGTCCACTCGATGACGTCCACCAGTTGGCTGTTGATGATCCGCTTGAAGATGCCCACTTTGGTCCCTCCTTAAATTGGATGCAGGCGTCCGTCCTCCGGGCGCGCGGGAACGGGGTTAGCGGTCAGGGGCGTGGTCCACCACGGAGGCGAGGTCCGCCAGCGCGTAGAACTGCCTGCAGACGAGCTCCAGGTCCATGAAGTCCTTGACCTGCGCCGCGGCGGAGAGCACGCGCTCGTGCGAGCCGCGGCTCATGACGTCCACCTCGGCGTCGGTAAGCGTTTCGCCCGACACCGCGAGCACGCGCAGCCGGCTCGGGCTGACCAGCGCGGCGTAATAGTGCATCGCGCCGCTGATGCGGCCGAAGAAGTTGGCGCGCAGCGCGTAGTCCAGCCGCTCGAAGCCGTGGTGCCACCGGGTGTCCAGGTACTGCTGGCCCTCCGGCACGTCAAACTCGAACAGGAAGCACGGGTAATCCGCCGACAGCTTCGAGCGCGTCATCAGCAGCCGGGCTTCCAGCTCGTCCCGGTCGCGGACCTTGCCCTCCAGCAGGCGGTGCATGAGCTCCGCCCGCAGGCGTGCCAGGCCGGCGACGGTGTCGTTGCCGTAATCGCTGAAATCGCCGTGCAGCTGGTCGAGGTGCTCGCGCAGCAGCTGCAGGGCCGCCCTGGGGTCCCCCGCGGCCTTGTCGGCCCGGAGGATGGGGAGGTGGGGGTAGTCGGCGTCCAGGCGGGACCTGAGCCGGGCTTCCTCATCGGGCGGGAGGGCGTACCCGACGGCGTCCGCGCCGTTCTTTTCCAGTTCGCCGATGGCTGCCTGTGCGCTGTCCAGGACGGTGAACGGCTCGAACATCAGCCGGTTCACATCCTTGAGGCCCGTGAACGCGTCGAGTACGTCTCCCCGGGTGGCAGACAGCACCAGTTTGTACATCAGTCCCCTCCTCTTCCCCGCACAGTGAGCATATTATAGCCCCGATGTGTCAAATTGACAATGCCTTTGTGGGATTCGTCCTTTCTGTGCTACTATTCCGACAAATCCGCCGCGGGAGGAAACGCGTGACGAACGCCCCCATCCCTGTCAGCGCCGGGCAGGCCCGGCGCTTCGTCCTGCACCGCCAGGGGCTGCTGGGGGCGATGCGCTTCCGCGGCCCGGGCGGCATCATGGATTATATCCGCTCCGCGGGCTGCCTGCAGTTCGACCCGGTGAACGTGTGCGGCCGCAGCCCCGAGCTCGCGCTGCTGTGCCGCGTGGAGGGCTACCGCCCGCAGATGCTGGAGGGCCTGCTGTACGGCAGCCGGGAACTGGTGGAGCACTTCGACAAGAACCTGTGCTACTTCCCCGCCCGGGACTGGCCGTACCTGCGGCGCAACCGCCTGCGCATGGAGGCCGGGCACCGCGCGGGGTCCAACCGCGCCGCGATGGAGGCGGTGCTGGAGGAAATCCGGGAGAAGGGCCCGATGGGCAGCGCGGACCTGGGCCTCAAGGGCAAGGTGGACTGGCACTGGGGCCCGACGACCCTGGGGCGCGCGGCGCTGGAACAGCTGTACTTCGAGGGCAGGCTGCTGGTGCACCGGCGGCAGGGCATCGTGCGCACCTACGACCTGGCGGAGCGCTGCCTCCCCCCCGACGTCCTGCACGCGCCGGAGCCATTTTCCGACGACTTGGACCACCATTGCTTCCGCGTCCTGCGGCGCATCGGGGCGGTGGGAATGCTGTGGAACCGCGCGTCGGACGCGTGGCTGGGCATCCCGGGGATGAAGGCGCCCCAGCGGCAGGCGGCGTTCGCACGCCTGGCTGAGCGGGGCGACGTCCTTGGCGTGCGTGTGGAGGGCGTCGCGGACACGCTGTACATTAGGAAAGAAGACGAGCCGGACCTCGCCGCCGCCCGGGACGCGGAGGGGCCCGTCCGCTGCTCGCTCCTGCCCCCGCTGGACTGCCTGCTGTGGGACCGCCGCCTCGTCCGGGCGCTGTTCGGCTTCCAGTACACGTGGGAGATTTATACCCCGCCCGAAAAGCGCCTGTACGGCCCCTACGTCCTGCCCATCCTGCTGGGGGAGCGGTTCGCCGGGCGCGTGGAGCCGGTGTGCGACCGCAAAAAGGGCCTGCTCACGGTGCGGGGGCTGTGGTGGGAGGAGGGCTTCGGGAACGACCCGGCGGCCCGGCGCGCGTTGGAGGAAGCCCTTGCTTCACTTGCCGCGTTCAACGGCTGCCGCCTGCAGGCCTGAAGCGCGCCTATGCAAACGGCGCCCCGTTTCCTATAATGAAGGCGAAAAGAAACGCAAAGGCGGAGGGAATGCATGGATACCGGCGACATCAATATTCTTCGGGGGTTCCTGAAGGACGACGTGCGCGCGGAGGTGCGCATGGACGAGACGGACCAGGCCCGCGGGGTGCCCATGCCCCCCGTGGAGAAGCCCGTCCCGCCGGGGCAGGAGACCGTGCCGCTGCCGCCCTGGCGCGGGGAGGTGAAGCCCCGCGGCGCCCTGGAGGAACTCATCGGGCAGCGGCGCAGCCTGCGGCGCTTCTCCGACGACGCCTTGGGCGCGGAGGAGCTTTCGTTCCTGCTCTGGGCGACGCAGGGCGTCCGGGAGACCCGGGGCGGGCGCGTGCTGCGCACCGTTCCCTCCGCGGGCAACCGCCACAGCACGGAGTGCTACGTCGCCCTGACGCGCGACGCCTGGGACGCGCACGGCGAGGCGCAGCTGCGCCGGGGGCTGTGGCGATATCTGCCGGTGGAGCACGCCCTGCTGTTCCTGGGCTGCCCGGAGGACCTGGAGGAACGGGTGAACGAGGCCGCGCTGGGCCAGGCGTTCGTGGGCCAGGCGCCCGCCGTGTTCTTCTGGGCGTGCATCCCCTACCGCATGGAGTGGCGGTACGCCGCGGCCTCCCACAAGGTCATCGCCCTGGACGCAGGCCATATCTGCCAGAACCTGTACCTCGCGGCGGAGTCCATCGGCTGCGGAACGTGCGCGGTCGCGGCCTACGACCAGGCCCGGGCGGACCGCCTGCTGGGCCTGGACGGGCGGGACGAGTTCGTCATCTACCTCGCCCCGGTGGGCAGGAACCCATACAAGTGACACCTCCGACTAAGCTTTGCGTGGCCTGAAGGGAAGGGACGGGATGGGAGCGGACCGCCGGCAGCACGACGACATGCGCCTGCAGAGGCTGTGGCGCCGCGCGTGGTTCCAGGGATGGTATTTCAAGCAGGTATCGGCGGACGAGAAGACCGCCATCTGCTTCATCCCGGGCATCAGCCTGCACGACGGGACCCGCGGCTCGTTCATCCAGGCCATCCTCGCCCAGCGCACGGGGGAGGGGTGGCGGCAGTCATCGGACTGGCTGGACTACCCGCCGCTCACAGCCCGGGACGAGCCGTTCTCCATCACGCTGGACGGCGGCGAATTCCGCCGCGACGGCATCCGGGTCGATTACAAGGGTGAGCGGCTGCGGGCGGAAGGGGAGCTGCGCTTCGGCCCGCTGACACCCCCGCCCGCGTCCCTGTGGGCGCCGACGGTCATGGGGCCGTTCGCCTACCTGCCGGGCATGGAGTGCATCCACAGCGTCATCAGCATGAACCACGCGCTGTCCGGCACGCTCCGCATCAACGGCGAGGCCGTGGACTTCAGCGGCGGCAAGGGGTACGTCGAGAAGGACTGGGGCAGCTCGTTCCCCAGGCGGTACGTCTGGCTGCAGTCCAACCATTTCGCCCGCGAAGGGTCGCTGTTCTTCTCCTGGGCGGACATCCCCGCGCTGGGGACGAGCTTCGGGGGGCACATCGCCCACCTGTGGTACGGGGGCGAGCACCACCGCTACGCGACCTACACCCGCGGGTCCTGCCGGGTCACCCCCCGGGGGAACGAGGTGGACGTCCTGCTGCGCAACGCGTACAGCACGCTGGAAATATCCGCCGTGCAGGCGGAGGGCGCGCGGCTGGTCGCCCCGCGCCGCGGAAGGATGGTGGACACCATCAAGGAAGGCCTGTTCGGGCGGCTGTCGTTCTGCCTGAAAAAGGACGGTGAGCCGCGGATTATCGTGGACGATTCGGAGGTCGCCGGGGTCGAGATCGTCTTCGAGAAGGGGCGCGTAACCCCGGATTCCCTGCCGGAAGCATAGCGCGCTGGCGGGGAAATATAAGAAGGAGCAGGCCTGCGCCCGCTCCTTCGCTTATTACCATGAAATCGTTAGTAAAGTTCTTTGGGGGCTTGGGGGTTTTCTTTCAGGAAAACCCCCCAGCGTTCCCCGTCCCTTCCTTACCTCTTGAACGCGTCCATGCCCGGGTACTTTGCCCTGTCCCCGAGCTCCTCCTCGATGCGCAGGAGCTGGTTGTACTTGGCGACGCGCTCGCTGCGGGCGGGGGCGCCGGTCTTGATCTGCCCGGCGTTGGTCGCGACCGCGAGGTCGGCGATGGTGACGTCCTCGGTCTCGCCCGAGCGGTGGGAGATGACGGTCTTGTAGCCGTGCTCGTGGGCGAGGCGGATGGCGTCCAGCGTCTCCGTCAGCGAGCCGATCTGGTTGAGCTTGATGAGGATGGCGTTGGCGGAGCCTTCCTGGATGCCGCGCTGCAGGCGGCTGACGTTGGTGACGAACAGGTCGTCGCCTACCACCTGCACCTTGCCGCCCAGCTGCTTGGTCAGCTTGGCCCAGCCGGCCCAGTCCTCCTCGTCCAGCGGGT
The DNA here is from genome assembly GCA_035463055.1 of Candidatus Limnocylindria bacterium. GTDB lineage: Bacteria > Bacillota > Clostridia > Christensenellales > Aristaeellaceae > UBA6115. The sequence continues at coordinate 1,652 of DATHTQ010000424.1, read as the reverse complement.
CCTCGAGGGAGACGATCGGGTAGTCCTCGACCAGTTTCGCCCAGAAGGCGATGAGCTCGTCGGTGGTGTAGGTCAGGCCGCTCTTGGGCATCCGGTAGCCGCTCTCGGCCTTCCACTCGCTCGCGGCGGCGTCGATGGCCAGGGCGACGTCGCGGCCGGGCTCGTAGCCGGCCTTGCGGATGGCTTCCATGATGAGGTCCAGGGTCTCGCGCTCGTCCTTGACGTCGGGGGCGAAGCCGCCCTCGTCGCCGACCGCGGTGGCCAGCTTCTTGCCCTTGAGGATGCCCTTGAGCGCCTGGTAGACCTCGGCGCCCCAGCGCAGCCCCTCGGAGAAGGACTTGGCGCCGACCGGCATGACCATGAACTCCTGGATGTCGAGGTGATTGGCCGCGTGCGCGCCGCCGTTGAGGATGTTCATCATCGGGACGGGCAGCGTGACGGCGCCCTCGCCGCCCAGGTGGCGGAACAGGGACTTGCCGGCGCTAAGGGCCTGGGCCTTGGCGTAGGCGAGGCTGACGGCCAGGATGGCGTTGGCGCCCAGCGCGGTCTTGTTGGGCGTGCCGTCGAGCTTGAGGAGCGCGCCGTCCAGTTCCTTCTGCTCCGCGAACGCCTTGCCGGACACCTCGTTCGCGATTTCATGGCCGATGTGGCCTACGGCCTTGGTCACGCCCTTGCCGGCGAACTGGGCCTTGTTGCCGTCCCGGAGCTCATGGGCCTCGAACAGGCCGGTGGACGCGCCCGAGGGCGCGGCTGCGGTCCCGGCGACGCCGTTCTCCAGCGTGACGACGGCCTCCGTGGTCGGGAACCCGCGGCTGTCCAGGATCTGGCGCCCCCGGACGGACTGGATCTTCAGCCCCTGGGAGCCCTGCGGATGTTGGTTCATATTTCCCCTCCCCGCCCTTGTGGGCGTACGTTTTACCTCACCGTATATACCATTATGGCGCGCTTTTATCAACATTCCGGTTGACCGCGGGGCCGTGGCGCGGTGTAATGGACGGGATCTTTATATAAGGAAGGGGAGCTTTATGGAACGGGAAACGCCGCCCGGGCTGGCGGAGGAGGAAAGGGTCCTGTCCGTGTTCCTGCGCGACGGGAGGTTCACGGCCCTGCCCGTGAAGCGGGCCAAGCGCCTCGTCGTCCTGCGGTTCTTCGCGCGGCAGTTCGAAACGGGCCGCGTGTACCCCGAGAAGGAGGTCAACGCGATTATCGCCAGGTTCTACCCGGACTGGTGCACGGTGCGGCGAGAGCTCGTGGACTTCGGGTTCATGGCGCGGGAGGGCGGGATATACCGGCTGCTGGACGCCCCGGAGTAAGGAACGGGCGGGCGCTGTGCGCGGTGATCCTACGCACCCGAACCCGTTCCCAGGGGTGGACGGACCTGCGGCGGCTGTTCGGATACGGGTTCGCGCGGCTGGGAAACTGAGGTTTATCAACGCTTTCTTGCCATCTGGCTAGGGGGCACAACTTTCGCAAAATCTTCCGTGAAAAGTATTGACACGGGTCTGTGTTCATGGTATATTACTCAAGCGCCCTTTCGGGAGACCGGGGTGGAGGCGCGGGGGCCTTGAAAACGATACAGGGAAGAGAAGCGAAGAAACGACAGTGGTTTTGAGCGACTGGCCGGGGAGCCTGGGGTCCTTGAGGGGGCGTTG
>DATHTQ010000423.1:0-8163 GCA_035463055.1 Candidatus Limnocylindria bacterium | reverse complement strand
CCGGAATCCGACACCCGCGGGCTTTGTGTGCGCCGGAGCGGGTGATGATTGCTATTCCCTTCCTGTTTGTATACAATGCTGTGTGCCTGTGAGGCAAAACCATTCAGGAGGGCGAATATGCAGTATGACTATGTGCTGATGAGCGACAGCGACAGCGATCTTCCCCATGAGGTAGCCCAGGAGAAGAACATCCCCATCGTCCGCATGCCCTACACCCTGGATGGCGTCGAGTATTTTGACGACAACGGCGCGACCGGCGCGGAAAAGACGCTGTTCGACCGGATGCGCCTGGGGTCCAAACCCTTCACGTCGCTTCTGCCTACCGCCGCCTACCTCGAGTACTTCGAGCCCATCCTCCAGGAAAAGGATCTGCTGTTCCTCGCGTTCTCCTCGGAGATGTCCGCGACGTTCCAGAACATCCTGGAGGCGCAGAGGGAACTCCTGGAGAAGTACCCCCATCGCCGCTTCACCGTCGTGGATACGCTGGCCATCTCGGTGCCGCACGCGCTGCTCATCCTGGGGGCGCACGAGAAGTACGCCGCGGGCGCGCCGATGGACGAGGTCGCGCAGTGGGTCATGGACAACCGCCTGAAGGCGCAGGCCTGGTTCACCGTGGGCGACCTCGTGTACCTGCGCCGGGGCGGCCGCATCTCGGCGTCCAGCGCCATCATGGGCACGATGCTGGACATCAAGCCCATCCTGACCCTCACGCGCGCCGGCAAGCTGGAAGCGCACGCCAAGGTCCAGGGGCGCAAGAAGGCGCTCAAGACGCTGGTGGACAAGACGGCGGAAAGCATCGGCGACCCCGCCGGGAAGACCGTCGTCGTCCTGCACGGCGACATCCGCGACGAGGCGGAGATGCTCAAGAACCAGCTCAAGGCCAGGCTGCCCGAAGCGGATGTGCGCGTGCAGATGATCGGGCCGGTCATCGGCGCCCACACGGGCCCCGGCACCCTGGCCGTCTGCTTCATGGGCAACGAGCGGCAGTTCTGAAGGTGAATCCCGCCGTCCCCGCGCAGAAGCGCATCCTCATCGTGCAGGACATATCCTGCGTGGGCCGGTGTTCCACGCTGGTGGCGCTGCCCGTCCTTTCCAGCGGGGGGCACGCCTGCGCCCTGCTGCCCACCGCGCTGCTCAGCGCCCACACCGGCGGGTTCGGCGACGTGTACCGGCGCGACCTGGGCGCGGACATGGAAGGCATCCTGGCGCATTGGCGCGGCATCGGCCTTCGCTTCGACGCGGTGTACGTGGGTTACGCGGGCAGCGCGGAGCAGCTTTGGATGGTGGAGCAGGCGCTGCCGTCCATCATGCTTCCGGGCGCGCGCCTGTACGTGGACCCCGTGATGGGGGACCACGGGCGGGCGTACCGCTTCATCACGCCCGACATGGTGGCGGCGTTCCGCTCGCTGTGCGCGAAGGCGAGCGTCATCTTCCCCAACCGCACCGAGACAGCGCTGCTGCTGGGCGTACCGCTGCGCCCCGGCGAGGAGCCGGCGATGCCCGAACCGGGCGCGCTGGGGGCGCTGGGCGCCGGGTCCGCCGTGCTGACCGGGGTCACGGACGGCGCGGGCGGCATCGGCGTATGGGCCCAGCACGGCGAAGGGGTGGGGTATACCACCTTCCGCAGGCGCTACGCAGGCTCTTGGCCCGGCACGGGGGACCTGTTCGCGTCCGCCGCCATCGCGGCGCTGGAGGCCGGCGTCTCCCTGCCGCAGGCATGTGAGCTGTCCTGCGATTTCCTGGATGCGTCCTTCCGGCACACCCTGGAGGTGGGCACGGAGACGAGGCACGGCCTCGCGTTCGAGCCCGGCCTCGTCCGCCTGGGCGCGGAGATCGCCAAAGTGCGCGGGGAGGGCCCTTGCGCCTGAGCGCGCGCGCTTTGGGCCAGCGAATGATTAGCAGTTACCGGCTGCGCGCAAAACCGCACGCCGCGAGGGCAGCCGCCGCTGTGGTTATAATGCCAGGGCATGATTCTTTCTCCAAGGACGGTGTGTAGTTGAACCCTGCAAAGGGCGTGGCTTCCGACAGGGACAAGCGGCTGCTGATGGACGCGGCGCAGGGCGTGCTGCCCGAGGGCGCCGCGGTTTCCATCCGGCCGCTGCTTCGGCTGGACGGGGATTCGCTCTCCGTCAGCCTGAGGGTGGGGGAGGGGCGCCCCAGCTATATCCGCGACCTCCCCGGCTTCCTGCGCGCCGTGGAGCGGCGCGAGGCGTTCCCCGTCAGCAAGGGCTTCACCTATACCCCCGCGTGGATGACCGTGGACCCGGATATGAAGCGGCTGCTGCGGCTGCTGATGGTGCATCTCGAATCGGCGGAAGCGGCGGGGCAGCCGCTTCCCGCGGCCAACCGGCGCGACGTCGCGCTCATGGGCGCCCTGCGCGGCATGGTGCTGGACTGCCTGAACGGCGTGGAGTTCACCCTGGCGCTGGACGGCGGCAAGCACCTGCAGGACGGTATAGAAGAAACGGCGCTGCCGCTGCTGTTCCGCGCGGGGTACGACATCCGCGGCGTCGTGCTGCGCGGGTCGTGGCAGGAGAACGTGGCGAGGGTGACTTCGGACGGCCGCTACGCGCTCGTCGGCAGCAGGCTTGTCGCCCTTGGCGCGCAGGACAGCGCGCTGCTGCGCGCGCTGCCGCAGCTTCCCGCGGGGGAGGAGTTCGAGTTCCGCTTCACCCGCGACGAGACGCCGCGCGTGTTCGCGGAGCTGCTGCCCTGGCTGACCCGGTCGCAGCCCGTGGTGATGGAGGAGGCGCTCAGCGAGCGCCTGCTTCGCTATCCGCTCAAGTCCCGCGTATACCTGGACCGCGAGGGGGACGGCATCGCTGCGAAGGTGCTGTTCGACTACGGCCCCTACACCGCTGACCCGTTCACCCCGGGGGGCGAGCTGCCCGCGTACCTGTTCCGCGACGCGCCGGGGGAACGCGAGTTGATGGACCTGCTCGGGCAGTACGGCTTCCGCGCGCGCACCGGGAGGGCGGACCTGCAGGACCCGAACCTCATCTTCGCGTTCCTGACCGACGGCGTGGCCAGGCTGGACGGGATATCACAGGTGTTCCTGAGCCACGGGTTCCGCCTGCTGACCCCGCGGGCGCCGCGGCTGTCCGGGTTCCTGCGCATGAAGGAAGGGCGCGTGTCCCTGGAGATGTACGACGGGGACGAGCAGGCGGACGAGCTGCTGCCGCTGCTGCAGGCGCTCAGCAAGGGCCGCAAGTATTACCGGTACAGGAACGGTGCGTTCATCACGCTCACGGGCGAGGGCGCGTGGCAGGGGCTGGCGCGCGCGTACCTGGAGAGCGTGCGGGAGGAGGATGGGCGCGACCTGCCGGCCATGCGCGCCTTCTACCTCCACGCCCTCATCGAGAAGACCGGGCTGCCGGTGCAGGTGGACGAGGAGACCGGGCAGGCGCTGCGCCTGGACTCCGAGCAGGCGCAAAGCCCCGTCGAGGGCCTGTACGAATACCAGAAGCGCGGCTTCCGCTGGATCGAGAGCCTGGACCGGCTCGGGCTTGGCGGCATCCTCGCCGACGAGATGGGGCTGGGCAAGACTGCGCAGACCATCGCCGCTATCGCCTTCGCCGCGAAGGAGCGCCCGGCCACGCCGCCCAGCCTCATCGTGTCGCCGACGACCCTCTTGTTCAACTGGGTGGCGGAGTTCCAGCGCTTCGCGCCCGGCATGGACGTCAGGGTCATCCACGGCGGGCGCGCCGTGCGCGAACGGCTGCTGGCCCAGGCAATGGCCGGCGGCGCGGACGTGGTCATCACGAGCTACCCCCTGCTGCGCCAGGACCTTGCGATGTACAGGGACATCAAGTTCCGCTACGCGGTGCTGGACGAGGCCCAAAACATCAAGAACTTCACCAGCCAGACCGCGCACGCGGTCAAGCGCCTCAGCGCGCGCACGCGCCTGGCGCTCACCGGCACGCCGATGGAGAACAACGTCAGTGAGCTGTGGTCGCTGTTCGATTACGTGCTCCCAGGGTACCTCGGCAGCGCGAGGGACTTCCTTCGCCGCTATGAGGACGGCAGGGCGTCGGACGAGCTGCGCATGCGCATCCGCCCGTTCATGCTGCGCCGCGTGAAGAGCGACGTCATGCAGGAGCTGCCGGACAAGCTCGAAGACACCATGTACTGCGAGATGGACGCGGACCAGCGCCGCGTGTACCGCGCCGCGCTGCTCAAGAGCCGGGCCCACGTCCACGAGCTGCTGGAAAAGAAGGGGCTGGACGCCAGCCGCGTCGAGGTGCTAGCGGCCATCACCCAACTCCGGCAGATCTGCTGCCACCCGCGGCTCGTGCTGCAGGACTACGGCGGGGAATCGGCGAAGCTGGAGATGCTCATGGAGGTGCTCCCCGAAGCCATCGCCGAGGGGCGCCGCATGCTGGTGTTCTCCCAGTTCACGACGATGCTGAGGATCATCCGGGAGCGGCTGGACCGCGCGGGCATCTCCAGCCTGTACCTGGACGGGGAGACCCCAGCCCAAGAGCGCCTGGAGCTCGCGGAGAAGTTCAACCGCGGCACCGACCCGGTGTTCCTGGTGTCGCTCAAGGCGGGCGGGACCGGGCTGAACCTCACGGGCGCCGACATGGTCATCCATTTCGACCCCTGGTGGAACCCGACCGCCGAGGACCAGGCCAACGACCGCGCCCACCGGCTGGGACAGGAGAAGGCCGTGCAGATCCTCCACCTGGTGACGCTGCGCTCCATTGAGGAGGCGGTGGTCGAGATGGGCCGGCGCAAGCGCAGGCTGTTCGACCGGCTCATCACCCCGGGGGAGAAGATGCCCCAGAAGCTGAGCCGCGAGGACGTCCTCAACCTGTTCGCCCGATAATATCGTTGACCCGGCGCGCGCGCATGGGGTAAAATCCTGGTAAGTGCAGGCCGCACCCGCGGGCGAAACCGCGCGGCGGCAGGGAGGACGGAATATGTCGTTCTGGATCGTGACCGAGGTAGGTTCGGATATCTCGATGGATTTCCTCAACAGGTACGAGAAGCTCGCCGTCCTTCCCATGCCTTATCGGATGGACGGGGCCGAGAGCCTGTACCGCGTCGAGGACGAGGCCACCCTCTCCCGGTTTTACCAGCAGCTCCGCGAGGAGCACGTCGCCTCCACCGCCCAGGTGACGGTGGACAGCGCGGTGGCCTGCTTCGAGGACCTCGCGGCCAAGGGGGAGGCCGTATTGTACGTCAGCCTCTCCGGCGCGCTGTCGGGCACCGTCCAGTCGGCGGAGATGGCGCGCAGCCTCGTGCTGGAGAAGCACCCGAAGGCCAAGATCATGATCGTGGACTCGCTGCTCGCCTCCGGGGGCGAGGCGCTGCTGGTTTACTACGCACTGCAGCAGCGCGACGCCGGGAAGACCATCGAGGAGACCGTGCAGTGGCTGCTGGACAACCGGCAGCGCGTCAACTCATGGTTCACGGTGGACGACCTCAACTTCCTCTTCCGCGGCGGGCGCGTGAGCAAGACCTCCGCGCTGCTGGGCAGCATGCTGCACATCAAGCCGGTCATGCACGTCAACTTCGACGGCAAGCTGGTCCCGCGGGAAAAGACGCAGGGCCGCAGGCGCGCCCTCAAGGTGCTGGCGGACAAGTGCATCCAGCTGGCCAACCCCAAGGCGGGCCAGACCGTCTTCATCAGCCACGGGGACTGCAAGGAGGACGCGGAGTACCTCGCGGGCCTCGTGCGAGAGGGGCTGCCGGGGGTGGCTGGGTTCGAGTTCTTCACGCTGGGCGTCATCATCGGGGCCCACGCCGGCCCGGGGACCGTCGCCATCTTCTTCATGGGCGACAGCCGGTAACCAGGCCCGCCGAAAGCGCCGCAAGGCGCTTTTTCATGCCGCTTGACAATGTCTGGCTGTGCCTGTACTTCAAGCGCGGAGCGCATGCAAAGCGGCCGCGCGGGCGGAAAGGAGCGGACCGTGTCCTACCGCACGACCCAGGCCATCGTCCTCTCCCGCGCGGAGTGGAGGGAGAACGACCGCCTGCTCACCCTGTTCTCGCCCGAGGCGGGAAGGCTGGACGCGGTGTGCCGTGGCTGCCGCAAGCCCGGCAACCCTCTGATGGCCGCCGCGGAGCTGTTCACCTGGGGCGAGTACGTCCTGTTCACCGGCAAGGGGAGGACGCTCGTCCATTCCTGCCAAATCACCGAGAACTTCTACCCGCTGCGGCTGGACTACGAGAAGCTGCAACTCGCGTCCGTGTTCCTGCAGGCGGCGCTCAAGGTCGTCCAGCCGGAGGAGCCCGCGCAGGGCCTGTTCATCCTGCTGGCGCGCTCGCTGCGGCGGCTCGCCTACACCACCCTTCCGCCCCGGGCGGTCGCCGCGGCGTTCCTGCTGCATTTCGCGGGCGTGTCGGGGTTCGCGCCGCGGCTGGACAGGTGCGTTCGCTGCGGAAGGGACCTGGCCGGGGAGGGAGGGTACCTCGTCGCCCGGGAGGGCGGCGTCCGCTGCGCGGACTGCGGAGCCCGCGAGCCGGAGCGCCTCCTGCTCTCCGCCGGGGCGCTGGGGTGGCTGCGCGAAGTCGCCGCCCGGGGCATCGACAAGGCTGGGGAGTTGGCGGGGGAAGTGCCGTACCGGCTGCTGGCGGAGTACGTGGGTCACCACCTCGACTCCGAGCTGCCCGAGGCGTGAGACCGTCTTCACCGGATTTCAGCATCAAAGAACAAGTAGTCCAGCCTGGCCAGGCTGGACTGTTTTATATTTTCGGTGCTGGAGCCCGGGCCGCGCTCAGTAAATGCGCAGCTGCGCGGTGTTGCGCTGGGCCAGCAGCCAGTCCTTGTACCCCCTGCGCATGATGAACGCGAAGGCATGCTCGGTCTTGCCGTTGACGCGGTATACCCGGTAGCGGCGCTGCTTGTCCACGCCGTGCCTGGCGAACAAGGGGAAATCCCTCGCGATGAGCTCGGCGTACAGGCGGGTGACGGAGCCGTTGCGCTTGCTGTTGCCGTTCTGCTTGAAGCTGAAGGAGAGCAGCGTATGCGCTGGGGATACGCTGACGACCGTGACGCCGCTGCACTCGATGCGGATCTGGTCCACGTCGTAGCGCTCCAATTGGCGCAGTTTCTCCCGCAGGAGCTTGTACTGCGGGCTTTCGCCAAGGGCCATCAGCTGCCTGCGCTCCTCCCGGTCCTCGCGGTCGAACAGGACGAGCAGCAGCGCGCCCGCCGCGGCGAGGAGCACGATGATCAGCAAAGCCAAAGAGTTGATGGCGCACCCCTGCCCTTCTGTACAATATATTGTGCAGTATATGGGGAGAAACCACTTTTTACAAGACGTTTGCAAGAATATTTATGGGAAACACATCGCATGGACAGCCAAAAGGGTCCTCCGGCGGTCCGCACGGCAAAAAGAAGGGGCGGGAAGCGTATCGCCTCCCGCCCCGGTGCGCCCAAAGGGCTTTCTCAGTACATGCCGCCCATGCCGCCGCCGCCGGCCGGGGCCGCGGGTTCGGGCTTGGGGATGTCGGTCACGAGGGACTCGGTCGTGAGCACCATCGCCGCGATGCTGGCCGCGTTCTGCAGCGCGCTGCGGGACACCTTGGTCGGGTCGATGATGCCGCGCTCCATCATGTCCACGTATTCGCCCTTGGACACGTCGTAGCCGAAGCCCGGCTTCTTCGCGCGGGTGATGGTGTCGATGATGACGGAGCCGTCCACGCCGCCGTTGACCGCGATCTGGCGGATGGGCTCCTCCAGGGCGCGCAGGATGATGCTGACGCCGGTGCGCTCATCGTTCTCGGTTTCGCCAAGCAGGGCGCGGACCTTCTCGGTCACGTTGAGCATGCAGACGCCGCCGCCGGGGACGATGCCTTCCTCCACCGCGGCGCGGGTCGCGGCCAGGGCGTCCTCGATGCGCATCTTGCGCTCCTTCATCTCGACTTCGGTGGCCGCGCCGACCTGGATGACCGCCACGCCGCCCGCGAGCTTGGCCAGCCGCTCCTGCAGCTTCTCGCGGTCGTAGTCGCTGGTGGTCTCCTCGATCTGGTTCTTGATGTTCGCGACGCGGGCGGCGATGTCCTCCTTGGAACCGGCGCCGTCGATGATGGTCGTGTTCTCCTTGTCCACCTTGACCCTGCGGGCGTTGCCCAGCATGTCCAGCGTGGTTTCCTTGAGCTCCAGGCCCAGGTCCTCGGAGACGACCTGGCCGCCGGTCAGGATGGCGATGTCGC
>DATHTQ010000422.1:0-1927 GCA_035463055.1 Candidatus Limnocylindria bacterium | reverse complement strand
GAGGGCATCGCGTACGCCCGCGCGCTGGAGAAGGGCGGAGCCGCGGTGCGGCTGCGTGTCGTCCCCGGCGCGTGCCACGGGTTCGACCTTGTGAGAAAAAGCGAAACCGTGGCGGCGTGCATGCGCGCGCGTGCCGCCGCGCTGCGGGAGGCGTTCGCGGGGACGTGACCCGCCGGATGCCCGGGCGCCGCGACCCCGCACACCCGCCTGGCCTCAAAGCTCCGCCGTGTCCCGCGCCCCTTGACCGCGCGATTCCCGGGCCTCTATCATTTGGGCCAGTATCCATGCCCGCGCATCCTGCGGCCATCCGGACCACCGCCGCAAACCCAGGAAAACGCACAGGGAGGGCGCCATGGGCCACACCCCCCGGGACACCCATGCCCAGCTGATGGACCATATCGGCCGCCGGGCGGCCTTCAACACGCACTCCCACCACCTGCCGGACAGCGCGTTCCGCGATTTCACGCTGGACACGCTGCTGCGGCGGTCCTACGTGGACTGGTGCGGCGTGACATTCGACGAAACGGAGGCGAGCCGCGCCGCATACCTCGACAAGGTCCGCTTCAAGTCCTACTTCGTGTGGCTGCAAAAAAGCCTCCAGGAACTCTACGATTTTCGCGAGCCGCTGACCGCGCGCAACTGGGATGAGGTATCCGCGCGCATCGCGTCCGCGCACCGGGACCCGGCCCACCACCTGCGCGTGCTCAAGGAAACCTGCGGCTACGCGGGCGTCGTGCTGGACACCTACTGGGACCCGGGCAGCGACAACGGCCACCCGGAGCGGTTCTCCCCCACCTTCCGGGTGGACCCGCTGTTCTTCGCCTACTCCCCGGACGGCAAGGACCACGACGGCAACAGCCCGCATGCGCTGTACGGCGATTGCCCCCGGGACCTGGACGGCTTCCTGGCGTGGGTGCGCGCCCTCGTTATGCGGAAGAAGGAGCAGGGGTGCGTCGCGCTCAAGTGCGCCCTCGCCTATGACCGCGGGCTGGGCTTCCGGTCCGTGCCCAAGGACAAGGCCGCGCGGGCGCTGCGGGCTGGCACCGCGTCTGCGGCGGAAGAAATCGCGGACTTCCAGGATTACCTGTTCCACCACGTCTGCGCGCTGGCGGCGGAGTTCTCCCTCCCCCTGCAGTGCCACACGGGGCTGGGGCAGCTCACCGACACGCGCGCCATCCACCTCAAGGACGCGATCCAAAGGCACCCAAAGACCGCCTTCGTCCTCTTCCACTGCGGCTACCCGTGGACGGACGACGTCCTCGCCCTGCTGCACAATTATCCCAACGTGTATCCCGACCTGTGCTGGCTGCCCCTGCTGTCCCCCTCGGCGGCGCAGCGCACGCTGCACGGGCTCATCGAGGTCGGCACGGCCGACAAGGTCTGCTGGGGGTGCGACACCTGGACGTCGGAGGAGAGCTTCGGCGCCCTGCTTGCCTTCCGCCATGTCCTTGCCAATGTGCTGGCGGACAAGGTGGACGCCGGGTACTTCTCCCTCCCCGACGCCCTCGAGGTCGCCGGCAACATCATGGCGAACAACGCCGCGGCGCTGTACCGCCTGCGCGGCTGACCCCGCTTGCGATAAGCCATCGTCCATATCCCTGATAACGAAGGGAAACGGGTATCGCGACCGGATGCCGCCACAGGCATCCCCTAGCGAAAGCGGCGCAGCATCCGGAGCACACGCCTGTGCCTGCCATCCATCAACGCGGGATTCATGTCATATCCATTACCCTGACCACCGTCGCACCCTGCTCGGATGTATTGAGTTCCTGCTCGTTTCAGTCACCTGTTTGAACGAATCTGCTTAATTTCGCTTGACACATTCAACACCGATTCCGTACAATGAGCCACATAATGCAAACCCCGTGACCACAGGGAAGACGGCGGCACGGCCTGGTACGTGATTCCAGTTGCCCGGAGTTACTGG
>DATHTQ010000421.1:0-3049 GCA_035463055.1 Candidatus Limnocylindria bacterium | reverse complement strand
CCGCTGAGGATGCAGGGGAAGAACCACATCGAGCGCATCAGGCCGCGGTTGAGCCTGCCCTTCCCCCTCCTGTCGAGGATGAGGGCCGTGAAGAACGCGATCACGATGACCAGGACCGTGGTGCCGGAGGCGAACAGGAGGGTGGCCTTGGCCATGTCCGCGAACCCCTCGCTGCTGGGGAGCGCCCGGTAGTTGTTCAGCCCCACGAACAGGCGGGTGGCGCTGACGCCGTTCCACTCATAAAAGCTGTAGATGATAACGTTGACCAGCGGATATACGATGAAGGCCAGGCACACCAGGGCGGAAGGCAGGATGAACAGGGCGCCCCAGGTGATCCGCGCCTTCTCAAACCGGCTGTGCCTCCGCGAGCTGCCCAGTCGTCCGTCTGTGCTCATAGTGCCAATATCCCCCAAGGGCCGGCCATGCCGTGCCTTTCAAGATATGCCGGCGGGAACGGCACGCCATTCCCGCCGGCCGGTTCGGTGCGCGTCCCGCTTAATCGGCGGCGCGGTTGGAGACCTTCAGGAGCTCCGCCATTCCCTGGATGGCGCTGGCGGCGTCCTTGTTGCCGCCGTACACGTCCTTCAGGGCCGTGGTGGCGGAATCGCGGAACTCCGCGGTCCAGAGGTTGAAGCCCATCTTCACGAACTTGGCCGCGTTCATGGCGGGAACGATCTCCGCGATCGCGGCGGGGAGCTTGATCTGGTCGGGCGTCATGGTCTCCAGGACGGGGACCGTGCCGCGCGCGTTCTGGATGATGGCGAAGTTCTCCGGCTGGAAGACCCAGTTGAAGAAGATCTCGCGGGCTTCGAGCACTTCCGGCGCTGCCGGCGTGTTGAGCAGCCCGAAGGCGGTCTCGGGGGAGACGGAGATCCACACGCCCTTGCCCGGGTCGTTGAACGGCGCGAGGACGGCCTTGACGTACTTCGGGTCGCCCGTGGCCGTCTCGATGGCGTTGACGATGTTGTTGGCCGTCCAGTTGCCGGCGATGCACATCGCGACGACGCCGTCGGCCATGGCCGCGGTCACGTCGTCCTCGGTCATGGTGGCCGTGCCGGTCAGCATGTAGGGGGCCACCTGCGCCAGCTTCTGGGCGATCGCCGGGTACGCGAGGAAGTCGAAGGTGCCGTTCAGGAACTGCTCCTCAAACACGCCGAGCCCCAGGTCGTCCCCGACGGTGTTGGCGATGATGAGCTCCAGCAGCATCCAGTTGGTCGTGGTCTTGTCACCGGCGAGGGTGAGGGGGGCAATGCCGGTCTTGGACTTGACGTCCTCGCAGCAGCGGATGAACTCCTCCCAGTTGGTGGGAGCGGAGGTCCAGCCGGCGTCCTCGAGGATCTTCATGTTGACGTACAGGACGCTGAAGGCGGCGCCCTGGGTCAGGCCGAAGAGCTTCCCGTTGTGCGTGAAGGCTTCCCGGTACGCCTCGGGGATGTTCCTGGAGACTTCCAGCTCGTTCAGGTCCCTGAGCAGGCCCTCGTCCACGGCGTTGTAGAACACGGGGTCATTGTCGACCTGCCAGGCGTCCGGGAGTTCCCTGGACGCGATGCGGGTGAGGATGAACTCCAGGTTGATGACGCCCAGGCCCACCGGCTCGATGGTGATCCAGGGATATTCCGCCTCGAAGCGGGGCTTCATCTCGTTGTCCCAGGCATCGGACCAGTCCGTCTGCACGATCCAGGTCTCCAGGGTCACGGGCTTCTTGTCGGCCGCGAACGCGGGCAGCTGCCACGCCGCGATCAGCATCAGGGCAAGCATCAGTGACAGGGCCTTCCTTCTTGTCATGAGTCATACCTCCCTATATTTGGTCCGGCTGTTGTCATGCCGGAACATTCGCGTACATCGCGCCCAGTTCCCTCGCGCGCTGCTTGAACACCCGGAACGCGCCGGCATAGGCGGCCGCGGCGGCGCCGTCGGGCGCGACCACGGTTTCCCCCGCGGAGCCGAACCTGGCGCAGCCTTCCCCGGCGTCGCGGAACACCCCGCTCCCCACCCCGGCCAGGATCGCCGCGCCCAGCCCGGACAGGTCCCTGGTGGCCGGCAGGCGGATGGGCGAGCCCAGGATGTCCGCGGTGATCTGCGGCCAGATGCCGCTCTTGGCGGCCCCGCCCGACATGCTGATGCGCGTGACGTCGAAGTATTGCCGGAAGTGCTCCAGGATCCATACGGTGTGGAACGAGACCCCTTCCATCACGGCGCGGGCAAGGTGGAACGCGTCGTGGGAGAGGTCGAGCCCGAGGACGGAGCCCTTGGACGCCCGGGCGTCCAGGGGATACGCGCCCGCGCCGAAGTAGGGGAAGAACATCAGCCCGTCCGCCGCGGCGGTCCTGTTGGCGGCGCCCTTGTCTATCTCGTCGAAAGCCAGGAGGGGCCGCCCTCCCGCGCCCCCCATGACGCTCTTGCGGAACCAGTCCTTGCAGACGCCCCCGTAGGACAGGGAAACCAGGGACCCCCAGGAGCCGGGGACGGCCGAGACCGACTGGGAGAACCCTGAATCGAACGCCGGGGCGTCGGTGAGGCAGGTGACGACCCAGGCGGTCCCGGTGCCGATGAGGACCTCGCCGGGCTTCGTGATGCCCGCGCCCAGCAGCGCGGCGTACTGGTCGTGCGCGCCGGCGGTCACGAGCGTGCCTGCGTGCAGGCCCAGTTCGTCCGCCGCTTCCCTTGTCAGCGGCCCGATGGCCGTCCCGGAGGATACGATGGGCGCGAGGCGCTCCTCGCCGATGCCTGCGAAGGCCAGGATGTCCGCGTCATACGCCTGCTTCCGGATGTCCGTGAGCTGGCTGATGCCGGCGTTGCTGATATCCACCGCGGGCCTGCCCGTCAGCTTCATGGAAATGAAATCCGGCACGGACAGGAAGTACCTGGCATTCCGGAAAACGTCCGGCTCGTTCGCCCTGAGCCAGGCGATCTGGAGCGCGTTGAGGCCGTGGCCCAGCTGCCAGCCGCTTTTCTGGTACATGGCCCCGGCGCCGAACCGCTCGGCAAATTTGCGTGATTCCTCATGGCAGCGGTGGTCGTTCCAAACGATGGCGCGCCGCAGCGGCCT
>DATHTQ010000420.1:0-1693 GCA_035463055.1 Candidatus Limnocylindria bacterium | reverse complement strand
AGCACGACGGACGCGAGCTCGAACAGCTCCTGCTCCTGCGCGGTCTGCTGGGCGGGCGGGGCCTGCTGGCCCGGGACGACGCCCGGGTTGGGGTTCGGGTTCGGGCTGCCGCCGCCGAAGATGTCGCCCAGGATGCCCGAGCCGCCGCCCAGCAGCGCCAGGACCAGCACGATGATGAGCCCGATGCCGCCGATGCCGCCGCCCATGCCCCCGCCGCCGCCCATCATCCTGCCGCCGAAACCGCCGAAGCCCCCGCCGCCCGCGCCGCGCCGGTCCTCGACGTTGGTGCTCCTGCGCCTGCCCTGCCACTTCATACCGTCAAGCCTTTCCGCGTGTCCCGCGTGGAAATTTCCGGTCCGGGCGCGCACTCCCGGTTTGCGCCTCTGTCGAAAATATACCCGGAGGCCCACCCTGCAAGCGCGGAAAGGCCCGGGCGGCTTTCGCCTCCCGGGCCTTTGTGCTTGCGCTTGCCTATTTTGGCTGCCCGGTGAAGTCCTCCGTCACTTCGGTCACGGGCGCGAGGGCGGTGGGCCTGCGGCCCAGCAGCCGGTCGCGCCTGGCGCGCCATTTCGCGCGGGATGCGAGGCGCTCGCCCAGGTCGCGCGCGCCCAGGCCGTAGACAAGGTATAGGATGAGGCCGGAGACGAGCATGATGAAGACGGTGGAAGCGTTGCGGCGGCCCGTCGCGTTGACGTTGTAGCCGTACAGCCCCTCCTCGCGCGTCATCGCCTGCAGCACCATCGCGTAGCTCGTGCCGTAGGTGCTGGCGAACGTCGCCGACATGTCGTACTCGGTGAAGAGAGAATTGAAGTTGAGCGCAAACACCGCGAGCACGCTTGGGAGGATGATGGGCAGCTTGACCTTGAGGAACGTCGTCAGCCCGCCCGCGCCCAGGCTCCGCGCGGCGTCCTCCAGCTCGTTGTCGATGGCGTAGAACGACGCCTTGACCATGCGCAGCGAGAACGGCAGCTTGACCACCATGTAGGCCACGATGATGAGCAGCCTTACGTTCTGCATGTAGTAGAGGTTCTGGAAGCCCACGTAGAAGATGTCGTCGCTGTTGAAGTAGGTGCGGTAGGAATAGCAGATGAGGATGGTGGGCAGAAGCCACGGGAACAGCAGGCTGTACTCCAGCGCCGCGCCGGACTTGCGCAGCTTGCCCTTGCGGGTGCGCTTCATGATGTAGGTGCACGCGGCGACGACCACCACGCACGCCAGCGCCGCCGCAACCGCGGAGAGGATCATGCTGGTCCTGATGCCGCCCAGCGTCGCCTCGTTGGAGAACACGCCGCTGATGGACCCCTCGCGCACCCGGTAGACGCCGCGCGAAGTCATGTAGCTGTAGTCCTGCCTGCCGAAGTAGTTGACCAGCGTCCAGCTCGACGGGTCGATGCGCTTCATCTGGATGGCGCCGTAGGTCTGGAACGAGAAGACGATGATCATGGCCACCGGGGTCATGTAGATGACGAACAGGACGTACGCGTAGATGTGCGCCAATACGTTGGCGACGGGGTTCTGGATCTTCTGCTTGACCAGGCGCGCCTTGGTCTTTGACACCGAGAGGTAGTGGCCCCGCCGCTCGTAGTCGGAGAGGATGCTCAGCAGCACGATGGTGAAGACGGCCAGGATGACGGACAGCAGCGCGGCCCTCGCCTGGGGGAACGCCTCGTCGGCGACGGAGGACCCCGCCAGG
>DATHTQ010000419.1:0-1899 GCA_035463055.1 Candidatus Limnocylindria bacterium | reverse complement strand
CGCCTGGCGCGGTGCAGCGCCTGCCGGCTCTTCTGCTCGCCCGTTTCGGTGACCACGCAGGTCACCACGACGCTGACGTCCGCGGGCTCGCCGAAATCGCGGGCCTCGTATCCCGCCTCCAGGAAGCGCTCGAGCATCGCCTGCGCGTCGTACTGGTTGACCTTGCACCCCAGGGTATGGAATGAAACCGTCCTTGCCAAAAGAGCCCTCTCTATACTTGCGGCGTCAAGATTCAGCGGAGAACGCCAGCGCCACCCACTCGCCCCTGCAGCGCCGCTCCAGCAGGCGGAACCGCTCGCGGGAAAGCGCGTCCAGCACGTCCGCCTCCCTGTCCCGGATGATGCCGGAGGCCAGGAAGAAGGCGCCGGGGGTCATCAGCGGGCGAAGCGAAGGGGCGAGGCGAATGATGATGTCGGCCAAAATGTTGGCGGCGATGCAGGAGAACTGCCCGGATACGTCCCGGGCTAGGTCTCCCAGGCGCACTTCCACGCGGCCTTCCAGCCCGTTGCGCTCCGCGTTCTGTGCGGCGGTCTTGACGGCAAGCGGGTCCAGGTCCACGGCCAGCGCGCGGGGGCAGCCCAGCAGCGACGCGGCGATGGCGAGGATGCCGGAGCCGGTGCCGACGTCGAGCATGTCGCCGCCCTGATAGCGTTCTTCGAGAAGCTCGAGGCACAGCGCGGTCGTCTCGTGGGTGCCGGTGCCGAACGCCATGCCCGGGTCCAGGTGGATGACCAGGTCGCCCGGCTGGGCGTCGTACGGCTCCCAGCTCGGCTTGACGACGAGCCTTTTGCCCACCCGGAAGGGCTTGAAGTACTTCTTCCAGTTCTCCGCCCAGTCCTCGTCGCGCACGGCCTTCTCGTCCACCGACAAGGGCCCCGCGTCCAGCCCCGAGGCCTTCAGCGCGCCCACGGCGTCGCGCGCGAGGCGCGCGTCCTCCGGCGAGGGGTACCAGGCCTTGACGACGACGCCGTCGGGCATGCCCCGGGTGACCGCCTCGTCGGCCCACTCGCCCAGGCTGGACACGGCGCCCGCCGCGGGCACGTCCGCGCGGTCCACGACCTGCGTCCCCTTCGCCCCGGAGCGCATCAGCGCTTCCGAGACCGCGTCCGCCGCCTCCGCGGTCGTTTCGACCGCCACCTCGATCCAGTCCATCCGCCCTCCTCCCGGTCCCCGGACATTATAGGCGGGGCGTCCGTGTTTGACAAACGGGGAGCGCGGATATACTGATGCAGAGCGTTCCATACGTCGCCTCACGGGGCTTCTTGGGTGAGCCGTTTTCCCAAAACCCCGGCCAAGACATCTCTGCGGAGGAAGCGAGAACATGAGGAAACCGCTGGCGTGGCTGCTGCTGTGCGCCCTGGCGTTCGCCATACCCGCCTTGGGGGAGGCGGCGCCCGCAGGCGGGCGGTACGGGACCCAGACCATCATGGTGTACATGATCGGGTCGGACCTGGAAAGCGGCGGCGGCCTGGCGACGTCGGACATCAGCGAGATGCTCCGCTCCCGGCCCGACGCGTCGCGCGTCAACGTCGTGGTGATGACGGGCGGCAGCCAGAAATGGATGACGCCGCGCATCTCCGCGGGCGGCATCGGCGTCTACCACATCCAGGGCCGCAGCCCCGCGGAGCTCCGGGTGTCCGAGAGCGCCAGCATGGGGGAGGCGTCCACCCTCAGCGGCTTCCTCGAATACGCGGTCGGGGCGTTCCCGGCGGACTCGTACGGCCTCATCCTGTGGGACCACGCCGGCGGGCCGATGGTGGGCTTCGGGATGGACACGCTGTACCGCAACGACGCGCTGACCATGCCGGAGCTGCGCCAGGCGCTGCGCGCCAGCCCCTTCGGGGAGGGCGGCCTGCGGCTGGAGTGGGTCGCGTTCGACGCCTGCCTGATGGGCTCGTT
>DATHTQ010000418.1:0-2400 GCA_035463055.1 Candidatus Limnocylindria bacterium | reverse complement strand
GCAAGGACGCGAGCCTTGCCATCTGCCGGGAATATGCCGGGAAGCACGCGTGCGTGCGCGTGTTCGATCAGCCCAACGGCGGCCCTTCCGCCGCGCGCAACACTGCGCTCGGGCACGCCGCCGGGGATTACGTTGCCTTCGTGGACAGCGACGACACGGTGGAGCCGGGCGCGTTCCAAAGGATGCTGGGCGCCATCGGCGACGCCGAGATGCTCATCGCCCACTTCAACTACATCATCAACGACAAGCCCGTGGACCGCGGGCTGGTCAAGGAGACCGTCATCCTCACCCGCGAGGAAATGCTGCACAAACTGGCGATGAAGCCCGGCAGCTATTACTACGGTGCGCTGTGGAACAAGCTTTACGCGCGCCGCCTCATCGAGGAGAACCGCATCCGCTTCGACACGTTCTTCAACTGGGCGGAAGACCTGGAATTCAACATGCACTGCTACCGCAACGCCCGGCACGTCGCGTTCCTCAAGGAGCCGGTGTACAATTACCGTCGTGCCGTTCGCGGACAGTCCTACCGGGCGCTGCTCGACGTCAACCACAGCATCCTCATCAAGAGCCGGCTGTACAAGGCGCTGAAGGAGATGTACAAGGCCTGCGGGATGTACGAGCGATACCGCCCCTACATATTCCGCTACATCTTCAACGTGACGCTCAGCGAGTAACCAGGGTTTTGGGCTCGGCGGGCGGCCAAAAGGCGCAGGGCCTTTTCTTTTCGTCAAGCCATAGTAGATTTGCGGGAGGTTACACATGGCGGCAGGGGCCACGCGCATCCGGAACGTCACGCTGTTCCCCGGTGTCCGGGACGGCCGGGCGCTTCCAATCGTACCGCAAGGCGCAGTGCTGATTGAGGACGGCCGTTTCGTATACGCGGGCGCGGAGGCATCGGCGCCGGACGCGAAGGTGGCCAGTGACATAGACGGGCAGGGGATGCTGCTCATGCCTGCGCTGGTCAACGCCCACACCCACAGCGCGATGACGCTGTTCCGCGGCGCCGGGGCGGACTTGCCGCTCAAGCAGTGGCTTTACGACGTGATCTTCCCGCTGGAAGCCAAGCTCACACCGGAAATGGCCAGGGTAGGCGTGCAGCTGTCGATGCTGGAGTACCTGCGCTGCGGCGTCACCACCGTGAACGAGATGTACTTCTACCCGCGCGACTTCGCCCGACTTGCGGGCGAGGCCGGGATGCGGGCGCTGGTGTGCGACGCCTGCGTGGATTTCGGCGACCCGCAGGGGCAGCTCGACAATGCCCTGGGCTTCTTCCGCGAATTCCACGGCGAATTTGGCGGGCGCGTGCGCGCTAGCGTCAGCGTGCACGCGGAGTACACCTCGACCCCTGAACTCGTACGCAGGGTGGTGGACAGCTCACGGGGGCTGGACAACGTCGTGCACACCCACCTGTGCGAGACCGCCGGCGAGGTGCGCGACTGCCTTAAGCGCCACGGGGTCACGCCTGTCAGGTATTTCCACGACCTGGAGCTGTTTGGCATGCCCACCGTCGCGGCGCACGGCGTCCATGTGAGCGATGAGGACCTGGACATCCTGGCATCTGACGGCGTGACAGTCGCCCTGTCGCCTTACAGCAACCTCAAGCTCGCCGCGGGCATCGCCCCCGCTGCCCGGATGCTGGAGCGCGGCGTGAAGGTCGCCATCGGGACGGACTCCGCGGCCAGCAACGACAGCCTGGACCTGTTCGGGGAGATGAAGCTGACCGGCACCCTGCATAAGGGCACGACCGGGGACCCGGCGGCTTTCCCGCCCACCGCGGTGCTGGAGGCAGCCACCGTCTCCGGCGCGCGGGCCATGGGGTTCCAACAGGTCGGACTCATCCGGGAGGGGTGGGAGGCGGACTGCGTCCTGCTGGACATGTCGGCCCCCAATATCCTGCCCAACCGCGACGTCCCCTCGGCGTTGGTGTACGCCGCGCGGGGGGACAACGTGCGGATGACGATGGCGCGGGGCAGGGTGCTGTACAGGGACGGCGAATACATGACGGTAGACCGGGAGCGGGTGCTGCGGGAGGCGGCCGCGCTCGCCCTTGGCTGAGCGGGGTCGCGGCAACGGCGCCGATCCGGCGGCGGCACAGGGTGAGGAGCCAAACAGAATTTTGTGCCGGACTTCAAATGCTTGATTAGTCGCCAAATCCGGGGTATACTCTGCTTGCGCGACAGGGAAGCGCGTTTTCTATTCGGCGCGCCTCCCGGAAAATGCGGCTGCCCTGGGCAGCCGTGCATCTTTAGTCTGAAAGATGGAGTGACCAGATGACTACGCATGAGCATGTGAACAAGACCATCGTGTCCGTCGAAGGGATGAAGAACCTGGAGGAACGGCTGCAATACCGTACCACCACGCGCCGGGCCGAGGTGGCGGAGCAGATCGCCATCGCCCGCG
>DATHTQ010000417.1:0-8718 GCA_035463055.1 Candidatus Limnocylindria bacterium | reverse complement strand
CAGGTCGCCGTCCCCCAGCTGGCTTCGCACCGCGGCGTCGAACCGGGTGCGGAACGCCTCCAGGCTGGAGGAAGGCATCGAGAGGCCCGCCGCCATCCGGTGGCCGCCGAACCGGTGGAACAGGTCCGCGCACTCCGACAGCGCGGCGTGCAGGTCCACGTCCCCCGCGCTGCGCCCGCTGCCGTGCATGACGTCTCCCTCCTGCGAGAGGACGACGCAGGGGTAGTTCCACCGCTGCGCGAGCCTGCCCGCGACCAGGCCGACCACGCCTGGGTTCCACCCCTCCCCGCAGGCGACCAGTGTCCGCGTGAGGGTCAAATCGCGGCCCTCGATCTGCGCCTGCGCCTCGCGCAGCACGGCCGCCTCGACGTCGCGCCGCTCGCGGTTGAGCATATCCAGCCGGGCGGCAAGGGGGCGCGCTGTGATGTCGTCCGGGGCCATGAGCAAATCCAGCGCGAGCTGCGCGGAGGCGAGCCGCCCGCCCGCGTTGAGCCGCGGTGCGAGCTGGAATCCGGCCATCTCCCCGGTGACCGGCGCGCCTTCCTTGATGCCGGCGACCGCCTTGAGCGCGCGCAGGCCCGGACGCGCGGTGTCCCGCATCATCCGCAGGCCCAGCGCCGCGATGACGCGGTTCTCACCCAGCAGGGGCACCAGGTCCGCCACGGTGGCCAGCGCGGCGAGCTCCAAAAGCGGCAGTGCCGCCTCCTTCCCCGCCAGCGCAAGCGCCAGCTTCCACGCGACGCCCGCGCCGCACAGGCCCGGCTCCGGGTGTTCCCCCATGGCGGGGTGCACGACGGCGTCGGCATCCGGCAGCATGTCGGGCACCGTATGGTGGTCAGTGATGACGAGGGAGAGGCCCAGCTCGCGTGCCAGCGCCGCCTCTTCGCGCGCGGTCACGCCGCAGTCCACGGTGACGACCAGTCCCGCCGTACCTGCCAGGTGCCGGATGGCTTCGGCGTGCAGCCCGTACCCCTCCGTGACCCTGTCGGGGATGTAGGAGAACGCGTCCGCGCCCATGCCGCGCAGGGCGGTGAGCAGGATGGCGGAGGCGCACACGCCGTCCGCGTCGTAGTCACCGTATACGGCGATCCTGGCATTGGAACGTACGGCTCTTCGTATCACTGCCACCGCTTCCGGGATGCCGTGCAGCAGCGTTGGGTCGCTCAAGTGGGACAGGTCGGGGTGCAGGAAACGCTCCGCCGCTTCCGCGCTGTCCACCCCGCGGGCGCGCAGAAGCCCTGCCAGGAAATCGGGGTACCCCGGCAGGGTGAAAGGCATGGAACGGTCAGTAAGGCGCAATTGATTCCTTCCGTATGCCAGCGGTAAAGAAAAGGACGCCCCCTGCGGCCAGAGGGCGTCCTGAGAGAATTACTTCCGCGTCCTGCGCCGCGGCTTGATGGCGGCCCAGATGAATGGGGTGACGGAGGAAGAGGAGACGACGGCGGCCGCCAGCGCAAGGATGAGGGGCAGCATGGCGCCCAGCATCCGCATGTTCCCGCTGACCAGGAACGCGAGCAGCAACAGGGCGGACGCGATGAGCGTGACCACGCGCAGGGTCTGGGTGTTGCGAAGGGCCTTCTCGGCCGCTTCCTCGCGGACCAGTTCCCTGGCCGGGGTGGCGCGGGCGATGAGCCGCGCCTCGCGCAGGACGGGGATCGTGAAGACGTAAGTGAACGCGATGCCCGCCACTTGCAGCGCCGGCATGACCGACGCCTGGCCGAACAGCAGGCTCAGGACGCTCGTGCCCGCCAGCGCGACGGCCTGGTCGTGCAGCGCCGCGAACGCGAGGGACAGGCCGCCCGCGAGGTCATAGCGCACCCAGCCGAGCAGGAACGAGCAGACCACGATGGCGAGGATGGACAGCAGCAGCGGGGCGAAGGTGAACGACGCGCCGGCGCCGAAGTTGAAGCGCATTCCCATGCCCACCACCGTCAGCACAAGGGCCGCGATGATGATGACGAGGGACGCGATGAGCAGGTTGACCGCGGAAGAACGTACGCGCATGCTCAGGCCTCCTTCCGGACAGATCTGGCCGGGGTGTACAGGCGGGTCTCACTGCCGAAGAGGTGCACGGCCTCGCCCAGCGCGAGGCGTCCCACCAGGTGCGTCAGCGTGAGGGCTGTCAGCAGGCTGACGGCGAACACCTCGGCGAAGATGCGGATGACGCCGTGTTCCATGATGATGAGGACCACGCTCACCAGGATGAGGCCGGCGAACACGTCCAGCGAGGCGTGCCCGCGTCCGGCGTGGCTTTCCTTGAGCGCCTGGCGGATGGAGCGGCCCCGGTTGAGGTCCGCCTGCGCGGCGCCCAGGAGGTTGACGAAGGCGAAGAAGGACACGAGGAACGGCACCCACACCGCCGCAAGCGTCAGCAGCGTGAAGCCCGCGCCGATGAGCGCCGCGAAGAAGTAGGACAGCGCGACCTGCAGCACCAGCATCCACACCGCGACGGCCCCGGCGAGGCGGAAGCGCCAGATGAGGTAGAAGGAGGCGATCGCCACCAGCACGATGAGTGAGATGATCAGCGCGTTCTGCGCGGCGGACCCCAGCAGCGCGGTGCCGCGCACGCCGTCGCTCTGGATGGAGAGCGCCAGGGGCAGCGCGCCGGAGCGCATGAGGACGGCGTTCTCCCGCGCGTCGTCCAGGCCGAAGCCGGGGACGGACACGGACCCGCCGGTCAGCGGCTCGGAGATGGACGGGTCGGCCAGCGTGACGCCGTCGCGCAGGATGGCGATGTTCCGTCCGATGAGTTCCGTGGATTTCTCTCCGAAGATGCGCGCGCCCTCCGTGTCGAACACGAAGTTGAGGGCGTAGTTCTGGCCCGTGGCGTCGGCGTAGCCGTACCCCGCGGACGTAATGTGGTCGCCCGTCAGGAACACCTGGCCGGAGGGGTCCGCGAAGGCGTACTCGCCGCGGGAGGACACGATCTCGCGCAGGAACGTCTCGTCCGCGCCGCGCGGGAGCGTGACCACGACGCTGCCCCCGGCCACGACGGCCGCGGAGTCAGTCCAGCCCAGGTCGTTCAGCCGCCGCGCAATGACGCGCGCCGCGCCGTTGAGGGCGCCCAGGTCCGTACTGACGGGCGCGGGGTCCGCGGCGGATGCCGCGGGCGTGAGGGACAGCGTCAGGGTATCGCCAAGGCCCGCGCCCGGGACCAGGGCGTCGCGCCAAAGCGTCCCTTCCGTTGGGACGGGCAGCCAGGGGAGGAGTTTGTAGAGGCCCTGGGCGTCCATGTTCCTGCCCGTGATGCCAAGGGCCAGGAACACGACGGTGAGGATCAGTGCGACCAGCAGCGTCAGCCCCGCGATGAGGCGGCGGTTGACGGTGGTTTTCTTTACGGCGACCGGTCTGGCCATGCTTCATGCTTCCTTTCGTATTTGGTGGACCCGGAAGCGGCGCATTACCCTGCCCGGTCCGGCAGGTGGAACGCCTCGAAGCGCGCGAGCAGCGGGGGCTTGCGGTCGGCGGGGGCGTGCGCCCCGCAGGAGCGCGGCGAAGCGGCGGGCGCCCCTCCCCCGTCTTCCGCCTGCGGCGCCCACTCGGGAGCGGCGGCGTCGGGACTCGGGGATGCAGGCGCGGGCGCCAGGAAGGGGGTCTCGTAGGATCCGAAGCGCGGAGGCGCCGCGTCGGCCCCTGCCTCCGACACCATGAGGCCCATCATGAGCGTCACGGCGGCGCACAAAAGGCCGAGGAACAGCAACCGCTTTGCCATGCCGGCCTCCTCTCATGCGCATTGGCAACATTATAGCGGCGAAGCCCCGGCGTGTAAACACGGAAGCGTTGACAGCGCCCGGGAAAACGGCATACGGTCTGGTGGAAAGGCGGGGAGGATGGCGAAGACGGCGATCATCACCGGCGGCAGCCGCGGCATCGGCGCGGCCCTGGTCCGCGAGCTGGCCGGACAGGGCTACCGCGTCCTGTTCACCTACCGCAGGCACCGGGAAGATGCGCTGGCGCTGGCCAGGGAGACGGGGGCCGTCCCCCTGCGCTGCGACGCGTCGCGCGAGGCGGACGCCCGCATTCTATACGAGTATGCCATGCAACAGCTTGGCCACATTGACGCGCTGGTGCTCAACGCCGGGATTTCCTACTCCGGCCTGCTGCAGGACACGACCGCCGCGCGCTGGGACGCGCTGCACCGCGCCAACCTGCGCGGGGCGTTCCTGACGCTCCGGGAGTTCATCCCCCACATGGTCTCGCGTGGCGGGGGCGGCATCCTGCTCGTATCCTCCGTATGGGGCGTGCGCGGCGCCGCGTGCGAGGCTGCGTACGCCGCGAGCAAAGCGGGCCTCATCGGGCTGGGCCTCTCTCTGGCTGCGGAGCTGGGTCCCTCCGGGGTGCGCGTCAACGTGCTTGCGCCCGGCGTGGTGCGCACTGCGATGCTGGGCGGCTATACGCCAGAGGAGCTCGAAGACCTCCGCCGGCGCACGCTCCTGGGCCGCCTGGGCAGCCCTGCCGACATCGCGAAAGCCGCCTCGTTCCTGCTGGGCGAAGCGGCTTCGTATATCACGGGCCAGGTGTTGTCCGTGGACGGGGGGTTCAGGTAGTCGGGGCGTCCTTCTCCTCCCGGTTCTCCTTCATCAGCCTGGTGAGCTCGTGCATGAACGTCGGGATGTCCGTGAACTGGCGGTACACCGACGCGAAGCGGATATACGCCACCTCGTCCAGCTGGCGCAGCGCCTCCATCACCATCTCGCCGATCTGGTGGGTGGTGATTTCCTGCTGCATGCTGTTGTAGGCGAACTGCTCCACCTTCTCGACGATGGCGTCGATCTGGCCGGCGGTCACCGGGCGCTTGTGGCAGGCGTGGATGATGCCCTCGCGGATCTTGCGGGTGTCGAACATCTCGCGCGTCTGGTCCTTCTTGATGACCAGAAGCTGGATGGTCTCCACCTTCTCGTAGGTCGTGAAGCGCTTCCCGCAGGAAATGCACTCGCGCCTGCGGCGGATGCTGGCGCCGTCGTCGGTGGGCCTGGAATCGATGACGCGGCTATCTTCCGAGTTGCAGAACTGGCACTTCACCCGCCCGAACCCCCTTTGCCTTTGCCCGGATTATACTTGCTTGCCTCCCCTTTGTCCATCGCGGTCCACGGCTCTCGCAGGAAGTCCAGCCACGCGGGCACGTCCATGCCGTACACGCGCCGCAGGTTCTCCCGCGTCAGCGCTTCCGCCGCGCTGCCGTAGGCGGAAACCTGCCCCTTGTCCAGCAGCAGCGCCTTGGTGCCGTAGCGCGCCGCGAGCTGCAGGTCGTGCATCACGCACAGCACCGCGCGCCCGGGCCGCTGCAGCCATTCCCCAACGATTTCGAATATCTGGCGGATGTAGGCGAGGTCGAGGTGGCCCGTCGGCTCGTCCAGCAGCAGGATGGGCGCGTCCTGGGCGAACACCTGGGCCAGGAACGCGCGGCGCAGCTCGCCGCCGGAGAGCGTGAGGGCGCTGCGGTCCGCGAGGTCCCGGACGCCGCACAGCCGCATCGCGTCGTCTGTTTTATCCTTGCCTTGCGCGTCCCCGCCGGACAGCGCACCGCCATGGGCGTACCGCCCCAGCTCCACCAATTGGCGGACGGTGAACGGATAGTGCACCGCGTTGGTTTGCGAGAGCACCGCCACGCGCCGGGCGAACGCGCGGGGGGAGAGCGCCGCCGCGTCGTCTCCCATGACCATCACCTTGCCCGTATAGGGAATCGCCTGCGATACGGCGCGCAGCAGCGTCGTCTTGCCCGCGCCGTTGGGACCGGCGACCATCAGCCACTCCCCCGCGTCCAGGGTGAACGACACTCCCTTCAGCAGGACTTGCCCGCCGGAGGCCGCGCCGACGCCCCTCGCTTCCAGCATCATGCCGCGCGCCTCCTGCCCCTGAAGAGGATGAACACGAAGAACACGGACCCTACGACGCTGGTAACTACGCCCAGGGGCAGTTCCGCCGGGCGCAGCAGCGTGCGCGCCGCGAGGTCCGCGAGCATCAGGAACACGCCGCCCAGCATCATGGCGTGCGGCAGCAGCCGCCGGTGCGCGGGCCCGGCCAGCGCGCGGGAGATGTGCGGGATGACCAGCCCCACGAACCCGATGGACCCGCCGACGGACACGCACACCCCGATGAGCAGCGACACTGCCGCCATCAGCGCCAGCTTCACCCGCCGCACGTCCACGCCGACGTGCCTGGCGTTCTCCTCGCCCAGCGAAAAAGCGTCCTGCTCGCGCGCCCGGCCGAGCAGCACCGCCCCGCACACGACCAGCGCGAGCAGCAGCAGCAGGGCCTCCGCGTACCCGGACGCCGCGAGCGACCCCAGCGTCCAGTAGGTCAGCGGCCGAAGCATGGTGCCGGAAAACGTGATGACGAGGCTCATCAGCGAACCGGTGAACATCGTCAGCACGATGCCGATGAGGATGATCGTGGTGGTGGACAGCGACCGGTCCAGCGCGTAGGCCAGCGAGAGCACCAATGCCATGGCCAGGAACGCGAACGCCACCGCCATGACCGCGGTGCCCGCGAGCGGCAGGGCGGGCAGCCGGAACCCGAGCAGGATGGCGAGCATCGCCCCCAGCGACGCGCCGGAGGACACGCCGAGCGTCGCCCCGTCGGCCAGGGGGTTGCGCAGCAGCCCCTGCATCGCCGCCCCGCACAGGGACAGCGCCGCGCCCGTCAGCATCACGCACAGCACCCTTGGGACGCGCACCAGCAGCAGGATGGCGGTGTCGCTGTCCCCCGCCGCCCCCTGCCCCGTGAGCGCGCCTCCCAGGATGGACAGCGCCCTGCCGAACGGGATTTGCACGCTGCCTGCCATCACGCACAGCATGAAGACGGCGATGAGAAGGACGCCCGGCAGCAGCCACCGCAGCGGCCCCGCCAGCCTTCCCCCGCCCGCCGGCGCGTCAGCGTTCCGCCGCGCCATACAGGAAATCGTACAGCTCTTCCGCGGCCTGCGTCAGCCGCGGCCCCGGGCGCGTGATGGCGTCGGCGCTCGCGTTGAACACCCTGCCTTCCCGGACGGCGGCGACACCCTGCCATCCGGCACGGGCCATGACCTCTTCCTTCGGGGGCAGGCCCATGCCGAAATACATCGCGGTAGTCACGATGACGTCCGGGTCGCGCGCGAGCACCTGCTCCTCGGACACCGCGGCGAACCCTTCCACGTCCCCGAACACGTTCCGCAGGTTCACCATGGCGCCGATCTCGTCCATGAACGTCCCGGCGCCAGCGGCCCACAGCCCGTATTCCAGCGGCGAGACCTCATAATACGCGCTCGCGCCCTCGCGGCCTTCCGCCTTTTCAGCGATTTCTGCGAACGCGGCCCGCATCCCCGCATCCAGTGTGGCGGCCTCGTCTTCGCGCTGCACGGCCTGGCCCAGCAGGCGGATGACGCCGTAGACCTCCGCGATGGTCTCAGCCTGCGTGACGAGGACCGGGATGCCCGCTTCCGACAGCTTCTCCGCGTCCTCCGGGCGCTGGTTCATCGTGGTCATGATGAGCAGGTCGGGCCGCAAGGCGATGATCTGCTCGATGTTCGTCTCGAACCCGGACTGCACGGATGGGATGGCAAGCGCCTCCGCCGGGTAGTCGCAGTACTGGCCGCGCCCGACGAGCAGGTCCCCCGCGCCGATGGCGAACAATATTTCCACGTCCGACGGCTGCAGCGCGACGATGCGCCGCACCGGCGCTTCGATCGCGACCTCGCGCCCCAGCGTGTCCGTCAGCGTCACCGGGGAGGAAGCCTGCGCGGCGGCAGCGAGAAGGGTAAGCACAAGGATGACCAATACACCGGAATTCTTGCGGAACATGGACACCTCCTGAAGGATTCAAGCAAACGGAACGCGGGCAGCCCATGAAAGGGCGTGCCCGCGATGCGCATGCTTCGCCGCCTTTCCCCAGGGCTGGTGGTGCATCCCGGTCTCCCGGCTTGGCTTCATCCTTCCGGACGCCTTCCCGCTTTCGCAGTGGCATGTGTCCGTCCGTCAGCTTCACGGTTACTGGGTTAGCGCGGAATTCCCATCCGTCTTCCCTTGCGCCTCAGGCGCCGCGTTTTCACGCGGATGCACCGGTGTTCACTTGTACGCGCAGTATACAGCTGCGCCTGGGTCCCGTCAACGAGGCGCGCATACAGGCTGTTTGCGACGGAAAGCCTAAGAGGCGGAGGCTACGTTCATGACGTTTCCGATCGTTATACTAAGCGCTTTTCCAGCAGTATGAACCCCGGCGGCGAATATCCCATTCCCCAATCCTATTGCATATTACAGCGACTGAAAAATGCCGCACCGTATCATGCACTCCCCCCATTCTCCCAACTCTCCATGTCTGCCGGAGTGGTTGGGTTCACGCTTTAAATTTTGCACGGCACCCTGAAAAACGTTTGACGCCTCCTGCCCCCTGTGCTACAATAATTTTCGCCGCGTTTGCCGGCTTGCCAATATAGCTCAGCTGGTAGAGCAGCGGTTTCGTAAACCGCAGGTCAAGGGTTCGAGTCCCTTTATTGGCTCCATCGAGGTGTAGCGCAGCTTGGTAGCGCGTTTGGTTCGGGACCAAAAGGCCCAGGGTTCAAATCCCTGCACCTCGACCAGAGAAACCCCTTGAGAAATCAAGGGGTTTTGCTTTAACGCGGAGTTGCCAGATACTCACAATATGGCATGGAATGGTATGGAAACGGTGGTAAACCCGGCAGCACCTCGCGCAGTCAGCCCCGCCCGGATCGCTCCCATCGCGGCAGCAAGATACCAAGCGACT
>DATHTQ010000416.1:0-3966 GCA_035463055.1 Candidatus Limnocylindria bacterium | reverse complement strand
GGGCATTACCGTGCGCCATTTGCTGACGCACACCGCGGGGTTCGTGCCCTCGTTCCGCCGGGACCATGCGGGGAAAATGCCGCGCGACGCCGTGGAAGCCATCCTCGCAAGGCCGCTGCAGCACGCGCCGGGGGCGGCGGTCACCTACACCTGCATGGGGTTCATCCTGCTCGGGAAAATCCTGGAAGACCTTGATGAAGGGCCGCTGGACGCGCTCGCGCGGCTGCTGGTGTTCCGGCCGCTGGGGATGGTGAATACGGGATACTTGCCGAAAGGGAACGACATCGCCGCGACGGAGGCGGACCCCAAGACCGGCGTCCCGCTGTGCGGCGTGGTGCACGACGAGAACGCGCGGTTTTGCGCGGGGTGTCCGGCAACGCGGGCGTGTTCTCCGACATCAATGACATGGCGCTCTTCGCGCGGATGCTCGCGCGCGGCTGGGAAGGGTTCCTTTCGCCCGGAACGTTCCGCATGGCGACCTCCTGCCAGACCGGGGCGATGGCACCGCGCCGGGGCCTGGGCTTCCTGCTGTCGGGCACGCCGGGGGGCTTCTTCGGCGAACGCATGCCCGCGGACTCCTTCGGCCACACGGGCTTCCCCGGCACGTCGCTGGCGGTGGACCCGCATACCGGCTTCTTCGCCGTGCTCCTGTCCAACCGCATCCACCCCAGCCGGGACAACGAGCGGCTCTTCCCCTTCCGCAGGGCGTTCCACGACGCGCTGTATGCGGAATATGTGCGCGGACACCTGCAAAAGCGCTGACGCGAAATGGACAGGGGGGCAGGGTTCCGCCCGGACAAAATCCCGCTTCCCTTGACAACGCCCGCGCGATGCGTATGATGGAGCCGAACACAGCATCCACACGCACAGGCGCAATCCCGTCGTCACGCGCGGCCGCGCGCCGCGCGCCCTTCGCGGGCGTCCCCATCCTGAGTGAAAGCAGGGCGCGCATGGCCCAGGCCCGTCAGGCCCCCTCCATCCGGAAAAAATCCCGCAGGCGGTTCACGCTGGACGACCTGCAGCTGTTCTTTTTGTCGCTTCCCACCACGATTTGGTATCTGCTGTTCTCCTACCTGCCGATGTTCGGCATCATCATCGCGTTCAAGCGCTACCGCATGAGCCCGCGGGGGTTCCTGTGGAGCCTGTTCTTCAACAGCGAGTGGTCCGGCCTGGACAACTTCCGCTTCCTGTTCTCCAGCAACGCCGCCAAGACCTGGATGATGTTCCGCAACACCGTGGGCTACAACCTCGTGTTCATCACGCTGGGCGTGGTCGTGCCGGTGACGCTGGCCATCCTCATCTCGCACCTCTATTCGAGGAAACTCGCCAAGGCGTGCCAGACCGCCATCTTCCTGCCGCACTTCCTGTCGTGGGTCGTGGTCGGCTACTTCGTGTACGCGTTCCTCGCCACGAAAGAGGGCCTGGTCAACAACATGCTCCGCGCGGCGGGGGCGACGCCCGTCAACTGGTACCAGGCGGGCGGGGCGCAGTACTGGCCGTTTTTGCTGGTGCTGCTGCAGATGTGGAAGACGATGGGCTACGGCATGGTCGTGTACATGGCGGCCATCAGCGGCATCGATTCGTCGCTCTATGAAGCCGCGGTCATCGACGGCGCGAGCAAGCCGCAGCAGACCCGCTTCATCACGCTGCCGCTGCTGCGGCCCATCATCAGCATCATGTTCATCCTCGCCATCGGGCGCATCTTCAACTCCGACTTCGGCCTGTTCTACCGCAGCACCCGCAACAGCAACTCGCTTGTCAACGTGTATACCACCATCGACGTCTACGTGTACAACGCGCTGTTCAACACCCCGCAGCCGGTCTACGGCTACGTGAGCGCGGCGGGGTTCCTGCAGTCGGTGCTGGGCAGCCTGACGCTGCTGTTCGCCAACTCCGTCGTCAAGCGGATCGACCGGGACAGCTCGCTGTTCTGAGGCGGGAGGGCGGATGGAGGCGGAACTGGGCGTGAACATGGACGCCAACCAGGCCCCCCTGCAGGCGCCCCCGGCGGCGCCGGTCCCCGCGGTGGCGGCGCTGCCCGCAAGGCCCCTGTCCGGGCGGAAATGGGGCGAGGGGATGGGCCGCTTCAACCGCGTGCACCCCTTCGCGAACCTGCTGTACTCCCTGCTGTTCATCCTGCTGGCGCTGGCGTGCGTGCTGCCGGTCGTGTTCGTCATCATCATCTCGTTCACCGACGAGGCGTCCATCGCCGCGCACGGCTACAGCTTCTTCCCGGTGCGCTGGGCGGCGACCGCCTACGAGTACCTGGCGAAGATGCGCGACACCATCGGCCGCGCGTTCCTGAATTCCCTGGGCGTCACCTTCGCGGGGACGCTGCTGGGCCTGACGCTGACGACGACGATGGGCTACGCCCTCTCGCGCCGCACCTACCGGCTGCGGAAATTCTTCACCTGGTACATCTTCATCCCGATGCTCTTCCACGGGGGGCTGCTGTCCACCTACGTCGTCAACACGCAGCTGCTGGGCCTCAAGAACACCTACCTCGCCCTCATCCTGCCGCTGGCGTGCAGCAGCTTCTACGTCATCATCCTGCGCACGTTCTTCTCCGCCACCGTGCCCGACGAGATCATCGAGAGCGGCAAGATGGACGGCGCGAGCCAGCTGCGCATCTTCGCCCAGTTGGTCCTGCCCATCGCGCTGCCCGCCATCGCCACCATCGGCCTGTTCCTCACCTTCGCCTACTGGAACGACTGGTACCAGGCGATGCTCTACATCGCGACCAACCGGCGCGACCTCTACCCCCTGCAGTACGTGCTGGTCAACATCGAGAAGGACATCACCTACCTGACCAACAACGCCAGCGTCATGAGCGCGGACTCCTCCCAAATCATGCCCAGCGAGACCATGCGCATGGCCATCGTCGTGCTCATCGTGCTGCCCATCATGTTCTCCTACCCCTTCTTCCAGAAGTACTTCATCTCGGGGCTCACCATCGGGGCCGTGAAGGGCTGACACACGGAACGAGGCTACAAAGCGGCGCGAAAGCCGCTTGTAATGCCGGACGCAGGGGCGTCTGGCATAGAACCACATAAGGAGGACTGCCCCATGAAGAAACTGGCTGCCCTGCTCCTGGCGCTCCTCATGCTCGCCTCCGCGGCCCCGCTGGCGCTGGCGCAAGCGCCCGTCAACCTCGTCTGGTGGATGGGCGCCACCTCGCAGGCGCCGATCGACTGGGCGGAGGCGGAGGCCAAGCTCAACGAGATCAGCGCGCGCGAGATCGGCGTCACCTGCACCTTCCGCTACATGGACTCCAACCAGGTCGCCCTCGCCATGTCCACGGGCGAGCACTTCGACATCGCCTTCACCGCGGACTGGTACAACGACTTCGCGACCAACGTCGCCGCCGGGATGTTCCTGGACATCACGGACCTCATCAACGAGCACGCGCCGGAGCTCGTCGCGTCCATGCCGGAGAACGTCTGGGGCGGCGCGTACATGAACGGCCGGCTCTACGCCATCCCGCACCTCAAGGACTACGCGATGGAGATCTTCTGGATCCTGGACACCGAGTACTTCACGAACCAGAAGGGCATGGAGCAGGACCACTACATGACCTTCGAGGAGATCGAGCCCTACATGGCGGCCTACAAGGCCGACTTCCCGGACGACTACCCGCTGAAGATCGCCAAGGGCGGCATCACCTCCTGGATGAACGGCATGGCGGACTGGATCTCCATGCAGTACCTCATCGGGCTGGACTGGAACGCCCAGGGCACCGACCAGGAGCTGGTCGTCAAGACCGCGCTGGAGATCCCCGCGTTCCGTGAGCGCCTGGCGAAGATCCACGACTGGTACCAGAAGGGCTACATCAACCCCGACGCCGCCGTGCTGGAGAGCATGGGCCGCAGCGTCGCCGGCGTGGTGCAGTCGGGCCAGGGCTGGTTCGGCGCGCAGACCATCTGGTCCAACGCCCGCCAGAAGGCCTCCTACATCGCCCGCTACGAC
>DATHTQ010000415.1:0-2475 GCA_035463055.1 Candidatus Limnocylindria bacterium | reverse complement strand
ACCGCCCGCGCCTCCTCGTTCTCCAGCGCGGCGTAGTCCGCCTCGCCGCCGGGGACGAACCCGGCCTCCTCGGACGTGCGGATGACCGACGCGCACCTCGCGTGGGTGTATTGTACATACGGGCCGGTGTCGCCGTCAAAGTTGAGGGCGCGGTCCCACCAGAAGTCGATGTCCTTGATGCGCGAGTTGAGCAGCGTCGTGAACACGACGGCCCCCACGCCCACCATGCGGGCGACGCCTTCCTTGTCCCCGAGGTCCGGGCTCTTCTCGCGGATGATGGCGAGGGCCTTCTCGCGGGAGCGCTCGAGCAGCTCGTCCAGGTGCACGGTCACGCCCTCGCGGGTGGACATCGCGCGGCCCTCGTAGCTGACCATGCCGAAGGACACGTGCTCCATGCGGTCCCGCGCCCAGGCGTAGCCCATCTTCTCCAGCACCTTGAACACCTGGCGGAAGTGCAGGTCCTGCTGGTAGGCGACGACGTAGAGGCACTTGTCGAAGCGGTAGTTGTCCATGCGCCACAGGGCGGCGGCCAGGTCGCGCGTCGCGTAGAGCGTCGCGCCGTCGGACTTGAGGATGAGGCAGGGCGGCATCCCGTCCTCCTCCAGGTCCACGACCCAGGCGCCGTCGCTCTGGCGCAGCAGGCCCCTGGCGCGCAGCTCGTCCACGACGCGGCCCATCTTGTCGTTGTAGAAGCTCTCCCCGGCGTAGGAGTCGAACGTCACGCCCAGCATGTCGTAGACGCGCTGCGCGTCCCGCAGCGTCAAATCCTTGAAGCGGCCGAAGATCTCCGTCGCCTCCGCGTCGCCCTCTTCTATCTTTCGGAACCAGGCGCGGCCCTCTTCCTCCAGCGCCGGGTTGCCCTCGGCCTCGCGGTGGAAGCGCTGGTACAGCGCGGTCAGCGCGTCCACGCCGCCCTGTTCCACCATCTCCCAGTCGCCCCAGCGCCGGAACGCCGCGATCATCCGGCCGAACTGGGTGCCCCAGTCGCCCAGGTGGTTGACGCCGACGGTCTTCCAGCCCAGGTGCGCGTAGATGCGGTTGAGGCTGTGGCCGATGACCGTCGTGGACAGGTGGCCGATGTGGAAGCGCTTGGCGATGTTGATGGACGAATAGTCGAGCACGACGGTCCTGCCGGCGTCCGGCTCCGCGCCGTACTCGCTGCCCTTGTGGAGGATCTCTTCCAATACCGCGCGCGCAAAATTCTGCCGGTGGAAGAAGAAGTTGACGTAGCCGGACACCGCCTGTGCGCTCGCAAGTTCGGGCCGGTCCACGGCCTCGGCGACCCGCTGCGCGATGAGCGGCGGCGCCATGCGAAGCGCGCGGCTTAGGCGGAAGCACGGGAAGGCGAAATCGCCCAGCGCGGCGTCGGGCGGGACCTCCAGCGCCTCGGGGCCGGGCAGGTCTGCCGGCGGGAAACCCGGGAACGCCCGGAGGATGGCCTCCCCCAAGACTCCCGTGACCGCGCCGCGCATGTCCATTCCCCGCCCTCCAGCCATGAAAAAATGCCCGGTTATCATAGCATACGGGGCACCCCGGCGCAACCGGCGGGGCCGGAGGTTTGCGCCGCCGTCGCGCGTTCTGTTATACTTTCGAAACATTCCCGTAACCTCGGAGGGACATCCGGCGATGCTCGTGTACTACTGCTCCAGGTGCCAGGCGCGAAGCCCCGTCCCCGTGTGCGCCTCCTGCGGGCGCGCCCTGGGCAACCCCAGCGTGCGCTACGTGTGGGAGGACAGCCGCATGGCCGCGGGCGACCCGGCCCGCGTCGGCCTGCTGCTGCGCGTGGGCGCCGGGGCGTCCGCCATCGCGGTATTGGGCATGCTGGCCGTCGAGTACGTCCGGGGCGGGACCGCGGCGCTGCCTTCGTTCTTCTCGTCCTCCGGCGTGCCCTACGCGGCGCTGGGGCTGGGGGCCGCGCTGGTCGCAGGGGGGCTGTTGGTCCTGCTGCTGCAGGGGCGCGAGAGCGTGCAGTACATGATGGACCCCAAGGGCGTGCTCAAGCGCACCTGGATCGAGCCGACCCGCCTCAAGTGCCTGGCGCGCATGCTGCGCTACGCCCCCAGGGCGTTCCAGCCCAACAACGAGGGCAAGCCCTTCCTGCTCGCCCACGAGGAGTACCTCGCCTGGGCGGACGCGCGCCGGTACCGCCTGTCGCCGGGGCGGGGGCGCATCACGCTCTACCGGCCCTACGCCTTCGTGTTCATGGTGCTGCACCTGCCCCCGGGCGAGTACGACGGCGCGGCGGAGATGGTGGCCGCCAAGCTGAAGAATCTCCGATAGTCCGTCGAAAACTGCGGTTTTCGACGGTTCGGAGGAGCGTTTGCTGCGGAATGTTCACGCTGTCGCGTGAACGCCCCGCCCGCCCGGCAAAGCCGGGCGATACGAATTGCATCAGGGGGCTCCCGCCCCCCGATACCCCCGGCTTCCGGTATCCAGGATGGGGTGTCCGACAGCCTCGGCAACGCCTCATTTCTT
>DATHTQ010000414.1:0-2383 GCA_035463055.1 Candidatus Limnocylindria bacterium | reverse complement strand
AAGAACGAAAGCCGGGCGGCACGAGTTGCATCGGGAGGCGCCCGCCCCCCGATGCCTCACCAATCCGCTTTCCCGGATAGGTTCATTGAAAATGAAAGCGGGAGGGCCCTTGCAGGCCCTCCCGGAATGGTTGCTGAAAGGGATTTACGGCTGCCTGATGGACTCGAACGCGGCCTTCACGTCGGCGACGAAGGCGTCCACGTCGCGGTCCTGCGCGAAGAGCTCAAAGATCGGGCCGAGGGTGCCCTGGTTGAACCCGTCGGGGTTGTTGCCGAAGTGCCAGGTGTAGTTGCCGCCGCGGGCGTTGGCCTCGACCAGCGCCTTGGAGAACCCGCCCTCGGGCAGGATGGTCACGGACTTGAAGGCGGGCACCATGCCGGCCTCGCGGACCATGTAGTTGTGGCCGTCCTCGGAGAGCGCCATGTAGTTGAGGAACTCGATGGCGGCCTGCTGCTGCTCGGGCGTGGCCTGGCTGTTGACGACGAACCACGAGGGGGCCGCCATGAACAGGCCGGTGTTCTCGTTCTCGGTGAAGTTGTGGGAGATGTAGCCCATCTCGAAGTCCGCGCCCAGCTGCTTCATGTTCGGGTCCACCCAGTTGCCCTGGGTGAGGAACGCGGTCCTGCCCAGCGCGAAGGCCGAGACCTGGGCGTCGTAGTTGCCGTTGACGAGGATGTTCTGGTCCGCGTAGTCGAAGAGCAGCTTGAGGTACTCCGCGAACTGGCGCAGGCGCGCCTCGTCGACCTCGCCGCGCATGAGCGCTTCGTGGACGGAGGCATCGTCGTAGTCGAGGTAGCCCGCGTAGAACGCGTTGAAGATGTGCTGGCTGGCAACCCACCACAGGCCGCCGGCGACGGACGTGCCTACGCTGACGACCGCGTCGATGCCCAGCTCGGCCTTCATGCTGTCAAGCTTCTCGAACGCGGCCTTGACCGCGGAGAAGGTGGTCAGCGTGGCGGGGTCGATGCCGGCCTTGTCGAGGATTTCCTTGTTGTAGCCGAGGCCGAAGCCCTCCATCGCGATGGGGAAGCCCACGACCTTGCCGTCCGGGGCCGTGTAGGCCATGTCGGTGTCGGCGGTCCAGTCCGCGCCGGTCATGTCGGCGATGTAGTCCTTCCACAGCTCGTAGCCGCCCTTGCCCTCGATCATGAAGATGGTGGGCATCTGGTCGGCCGCCAGCTTGGCCTTGAGGGCCCCGCCGTAGTCCGCGCCGCCGCCGACGGTCTCCACGGTCACGTGGACGTCGGGGTGCTTCTGGTTGTACAGCTCGGCGAACGCCTGGATCATCGGGTCGATCTCGACCTTGAGCTGGAAGACCTTGACTTCCGTCTTCTGGGTGGCGAAGGCGGGGGCCGTGAGGCCCAGGACGAGGATGGCCGCCAGTGCGAGGGTGAGCAGTTTGCGCATGGTTTCCTCCTTGTTGTGATGGCAGGGGAGGGCGCGCGAAGAGCCCTCCGATGCGGTATCAATTTTGCCGCTATCATCATATACCCGCGCCGCGCGCGAAACAACCCCGCGCGGGGGCGCGTGGTAAAAATTATTCCGGATATCCCATGGTTTTGCCGGGCCGCGCGGGGCGCCCGGCGGCAATTATCCCGCGTTCTCCAGGGGCGCGCCCTCCTGGCACAGCGGGCACGCGGCGGGGCGGTAGTGCGCGGCGGACAGCGTGTACAGCGCGGAGAAGGGCGCGGGGAACGGCAGGCCGCCGCCGGATTTGTCCACGACGCACACGATGCCCGCGACGGTCCCGCCAAGTGCGTGGACGATCTCGCACATCTCGCGCACGCTCTGCCCCGTGGACACCTCGTCCTCGACCAGGAGCACGCGCGCGCCGGGGGGCAGCTCGAACCCGCGGCGCAGGATGAGCGCGCCGTCGCGCTTCTCGCAGAACACCATGCGCAGGCCCATCGCGCGCGCGGTCTCGTACCCCGGCAGCACGCCGCCCACCGCGGCGCACAGCACGACGTCCGCGCCCCAGGGCGCGGCGCGCGCGGCCAGCTCCGCGCCGATGAGGCCCGCGGTATCCGCGTCCTCGAACAGCCGCGCGCACTGCACGTACCAGTCGGTGTGCCGCCCGGAAAGCCGCAGGAAGTGGCCCCGGCGGATCACGCCGCGCCCGGCCAGCAGCTCGCCTGTCTCCCGCTCGTCCATCGCCGTCGCCTCCTTATGAAGAAGGCGGGATCGCTCCCGCCTCACTTGCTCGAATATCTTCCTCTGGGCGGCAACCGGGGGTATCGGGGGCGGAGCCCCCGATACAATTCGTGTCGCCCGACTTTGCCGGGCGCGCGGGGCGTTCACGCGTCAGCGTGAACATTCCGCAGCAAACGTTCCTCCTGGCAGTAAAAATCCTCAGATTTTTCCTGAATGGCCCCGCACTCCGGGC
>DATHTQ010000413.1:0-6591 GCA_035463055.1 Candidatus Limnocylindria bacterium | reverse complement strand
AGTCGGGCCACAGCTCGTACCGCTTGGGAGCGCTGATTTTATTGTATGCTGCGAACTGCGTGGAGGGCGGGCCGATGGTGTCCATGAGCCCCACGCACATCATCGTCTCGCCCCGGATGCGGTGCGCCAGGTGCTGCAGGTCCACGTAGCCCAGCCTGGTGAACACCTCGCGCTCGCGCTTGTGCTGCGGGTCGAACTTGCGGAAATACTCCTTGAGCTCCTTGTACGCGTCCACCGCGAGGTCCATGCGCCACACGCGCTCGTAGTCGCACATGAACGGGTATACCGGCGCCAGCCGGGCGACGCGCGGCTCCAGCGCCGCGCAGGCCAGCGTCAGCGCCCCGCCCTGGCTGCCCCCCAGCGCGCCCACGCGCGTTTCGTCCACCCCCGGCATGTCCATGACGATGCGGGCCAGCTGCGCCGCGTCCAGGAACAGCGCGCGGGTCAGCAGCCGGTCCGGGTCCGGGTCGTCCAGCCCGCGGATGATCTGCCCCGAGAGCGTGTTGCCCTTGACGCCGCCCACGTCCTCGCTTTTCCCGCCCTGGCCGCGGCAGTCCATCGCCGCGACCACGAACCCCGCCTGCGCGTAGCCCAGGTGGTGCGCCCAGTCGCCCGAGTCGCCGGAGTACCCGTGGAACCGGCACAGCGCGGGGCGTTTCCCCCCGCCCCTGGGGACGAGCAGCTTGGCGTACACCCGCGCGCCCCACACGCCCGTGAACCACAGGTCGAAGCACTCCACGCCCGGCGCCCGGAACGCGGCGGGCGCGAGCTCGCACCCCGTGCCCAGCGCGCGCATCTGCGAGAGCGCCCGCTCCCAGTATGCCTCGTGGTCCTGCGGCTTCGGGTTGGTCCCTTCATAATCGAGCATCTTCTCCAGCGGCATCTCGAACAGCGGCATATGTCCTCCGTACGGTGTTTTGATGGATTATGCGCCGCGGCGGGGGATGTGTAAAGGGAAGGGTAGGGTGAAGTGCAGAGTGCAGAGTGCAGAGTGCTGAGTGCAGAGTGCTGAGTGATGAGTGATGAGTGCGGAATGCAGGTCTTGCGATGGCATGGGGAGCAATCATCATTTCTGGGAACCAAACACGCATGGCGTGCGTCTATATGACGTGGCCCTGAAGGATGAAGGAGGGAAACGATGAGGAAGATGACGATGCTGCTGGCGGCGGTGATGCTGCTTGCCGCGCTCACGCCCGCTTTGGCCGTGACGCCGGTGTACCCCGCGCTGGAGGGCATGGTGACGGAAGCCTGGGATGGCGGGTTCCTGCTGGATACGGCGGAGTTCGGGCCGGTCCAGGTGAACGAGGGGGAAGGGACGGAGTGGCCGGGCCTGACGGCAGTGGAAGTTGGGGCGTTTGTCACCGTGTCCTATAACGGTATGATGACGCGCTCCATCCCCCCGCAGGTGAGCGCGCTGCGCGTGGAATACCACCGCCTGGACGGGTTCGTCGTGGCCGGGGAAACGCCGGAGGGCGCGTTCCTGATGGACGCCATCGGTTCGGGCCTGGTGCTCGTGCGCGTGGCGGAGGGCATGGCCCTGCCTGCCGTCGGGGACTTTGTGAGCGTGTCCTTCAGCGGCGTCATGGCCATGTCGTATCCGGGGCAGGCCGGGGCGCTGGCCCTGGAGGTGCTGGCAAAAGCGGAGGGCGAGGTTTCCGAGGTCGGCGAGCACGTCCTCTGGTTGAAAGTGGGGGATGACACCATGCACTTCGCGCTGCTGCCCTCCACGCACCTCCCCGAAATGCTGGCGGCCGGCGCGCGCGTGACGTTGTACTTGAGGGCCGCTACAGACACCGCGATTGCAATCTTCCCTGCGGAGTAAGACACCTGTCATCGAAGCGAAGCCCCCGGCGGAAACCAGGGGCCTCACATTGATAACAGAATCAGAAGATAAGCCATGAAGGGGGGTACCGGGGGGTGAAAGCCCCCCGATGGAAATCGTGTCACCCGGCTTTGCCGGGCGCGCGGGGCGTTTTCGCTTTAGCGAAAACATTCCGCAGTAAACGCTCCTCCAAATCGTAAAAGGTCCGCAGACCTTTTACGACGCGCGTCAGCGCGGAATATAGTTCCCCCTGACGTTCCGCACCGCCTCGATGCGCTTCTTGGCGAACACCTTCGCGGCCTCCTGGGTCGTGATGCCCTCGCTCTCCGCGATGCCAAGGATCTCCAGCAGCCGGTCGTAGATGCGCGCGGCCTCCGCCATCACGCGGTCCTTCACGTAGCCGTGCAGCTCGTGGTAGACGTTGATGATGCCGCCCGCGTTGATGACGAAGTCCGGGCAGTAGATGATGCCGCGGTCCCGCAGCATCCTGCCGTGGGCCTCCTCGTCCAGCAGCACGTTGTTGGCGCTGCCCGCGACCACCGGCGCGCGCAGCTGCGGGATGGTGTCCCCGTTGAGGGAGCCGCCCAGCGCGCAGGGGCAGAATACGTCGGCATCGACCCCGAAGATCGCCTCGGGCTGCACGAATTCCACCTCCGGGTGCTCCTGCGCCATGCGCTGGATGTGCCTGGGGTTGATCTCGGTGAAGGTGACCTTTTTCGCGCCCGCCTCCAGCAGGTAGCCGACGAGGTAGTAGCCGGTCTGCCCGCAGCCCTGCACCGCGAAGGTGCGCCCCGCGACGTCCGGCGACCCGAACTTCTTCATGAGGCCCGCCCGGATGCCGTGGAACACGCCCAGCGCCGTGACGGGGGAGGGGTTGCCGGACTTGCCCTCCAGGCCCACGACGTAGTCCGTCTCCATCGCGACGTAGCTCATGTCCTTGGTGGAGGTGTTCACGTCCTCGGCGGTGATGTAGCGGCCGTGCAGGCTCTGCACGAACCGCCCCAGCGCCCGGAAATACGCCTCGGACTTGAGCTTGGAGGCGTCGCCGATGAGCACCGTCTTGCCGCCGCCCAGGTTGAGGCCCGCCGCGGCGGACTTGTAGGTCATCCCGCGCGCCAGGCGCAGGCAGTCCGTCAGGGCCTCGTCCTCGCTGGCATAATCCCAGATGCGCGTGCCGCCCAGCGCCGGGCCCAGCACCGTGTTGTGGATGACCGTGATGCCCCTGAGGCCCACGCCGTGGTCGGCGAAGAAGACGACCTGCTCGTACTGGTGCTTCTGCATGGCCTCAAACACCCGGAATTCCCCCATATCCCCTCCGTATGTACGTTTTGGTTCATTATATCCCGGATTTTGAAAACAGGCAATACGCAATCACGTTCCGCCGTTGCGGAGCGCCCTGCGGCACCCTATAATGGAGGCGCCGGGAACAGCCGCCCTTCGCGGGAAGCCTTGCCCGGACGCCACGCAAGGCAGGCCGCATGAAGACGCTTGTGCTCAACCTGGGCTCCACCTCCACCAAGGCCGGGGTATTCGAGGACGGGAAGCCCCTCGCCGTCAGGACCATCCGCCACGACCCCCACACCTTCTCCGCCTACGCCACCCTCATGGACCAGAAGGACGAGCGCAAGCGCAGCGCCGAGGAGTGGTTCCTGGGCGAGGGGTACTCCTTCCGGGACCTGGACGTCATCGCCGCGCGCGGGGGGATGGTGCGCCCCGTGCCCGGGGGCATCTACCTCGTGGACGACGCGGCCGCCGGGGACGCCGCGTCCGGGCGCTACGGCGACCACGCCTCCAACCTGGGCCTGGTCATCGCGCGGGAGTGGAGCGCGGAGCACGGCGTGCCCGCCATCTTCGCCGACCCGCCGACCACGGACGAGATGACGGACGTGGCGCGGGTCACCGGCGTGCGCGGGGCCCCGCGGCGCAGCGTGTTCCACGCCCTCAACTGCAAGCGGGCCGTGCGCGGCTGGTGCGGGGCCAGCGGCGCGGACCCGCTGACTGGACGCTTCGTCGTCGCCCACATGGGCGGCGGCATCACGGTGGCCGCGGTGGACGGCCTGCGCGTCGCGGACGTGACCAACGGCATCGACGGGGAGGGCCCCTTCACCCCGGAGCGCTCCGGGGCGCTGTCCGTCAAGGCGGTGCTCGGCCTGCTGGAGGCGTCCGGCGGCGACGGCGCGTCGCTTTACAAGCGCCTGTACACCAGGGGCGGCCTGATGTCGTGGTTCGGCACCACCGACGTGGGCGCGCTGGAGAAGCGCGCGCAGGACGAGCCGGAGGTGCGCCTGGTGCTGGACGCGATGGTCTACAACGTCGCCAAGCATATCGGCGCGATGGCTGCGGCGCTGGACGGCCGCGTGGACCGGGTGCTGCTCACCGGCGGCATCGCCCACAACGCGCCGATGATGGAGCGGCTCATCGCGAAGGTATCCTTCATCGCGGGCTGCTCGGTCCTCCCCGGCGAGGACGAGCTGGGCGCGCTGGCGGACGCCGCGCGGCGCTACGCCCTGGGCCTGGAGGAGGCCAAATCCGTTGCGGGCTGACCTCTTCGCCCCGCCGCTCCCCGGGCTGTTCATCGTCCTGGGGGCGATGGGCAGCGGCAAGACCGAGTTCTCCGTGAACCTCGCCCTCAGCTTCGCCGCGAGGGGCGCGAACACCGCCTTGGCGGACCTGGACGTCGTGAACCCCTATTTCCGCTCGCGCGGGCAGGGGGACGTGCTCCTGGAGCACGGCGTGCGGCTCGTGGCCCCGCCGGGCGCGCTGCTGGAAAGCGACCTGCCCGTGATCCCCGCCGAGGCGTACGCCCTGGTGCAGGACGAAACCCTCGCCGCGGTGCTGGACGTGGGCGGCGGCAGGACCGGCGCGCGCGTGCTGGGCATGTTCGCGCCGCAGATTGCGCGGCGCGCCCCCGCCGTCTATTATGTCCTCAACCGCTCCCGGCGCGAGAACGGGACGCCCGCGCGCGTTTTGGCCTCCCTCGCCGAGATCGGGGCGGTGTCGGGCCTTTCCGTCACCGGCATCGTCCACAACACCCACCTGCTCGGGTACACGACGCCCGGCACCGTCCTTGAGGGCGCGGAAACCGCCGCGGAGGTGTCGCGCCTCACCGGCATCCCCGTCGTCTGCCACGCCGTCCGCGAGGACCTGCTCCTCTCCCTTCCCACGCTTTCCCCGGCGTTCCCCATGCGGCCGCGCCTGTCGCGCCCGTGGGAGGACGCCGGCATATAA
Source organism: Candidatus Limnocylindria bacterium (assembly GCA_035463055.1). GTDB lineage: Bacteria > Bacillota > Clostridia > Christensenellales > Aristaeellaceae > UBA6115. The sequence goes on along the minus strand of DATHTQ010000413.1, from coordinate 1,541 downwards.
GGAGTATCGATGAAAGCCAAGGTCACATTCCGCGCGGAGCGCTGCAAGGGCTGCGGCCTGTGCGTGAGCGTATGCCCCAAGAACATCCTCTGGCTGGACGAGAAGACCACCAACGTCAAGGGCTACCACCCCTCGGGCATCACCGACCAGGGCAAGTGCATCGCCTGCGGCAACTGCGCGCGCGTATGCCCGGACAGCGTCATCACGGTCACGCGCGACAAGGAGGACGGAGTTGAGTAAGGAACTCTGGAAGGGCAACGAGGCCATCGGCGAGGCCGCCATCCGCGCGGGCTGCATGGCCTATTTCGGCTACCCCATCACGCCGCAGAACGAGATCCCCGAGTACATGAGCCGCCGCATGCCCGAGGAGGGCCGCGTGTTCCTGCAGGCGGAGAGCGAGATCGCCGCCGTCAACATGGTCTACGGCGCGGCGGCGGCGGGGGTGCGGGCGATGACGTCGTCCTCCTCGCCGGGCATATCGCTCAAGCAGGAGGGCATCAGCTACCTCATCGGCGCGGAACTGCCCGCGGTCATCATCAACATGATGCGCGGGGGGCCGGGCCTGGGCACCATCCAGCCCGGGCAGGCGGACTATTTCCAGGCGACGCGCAGCCCCGGCCACGGCGACGGGCACATGGTCGTCCTCGCGCCCGCGGGCATCCAGGAGGCGGCGGACCTCATGCAGGACGCGTTCGACCTCGCGGACAAGTACCGCACCCCGGTCATGCTGCTGGCCGACGGCATGATCGGCCAGATGATGGAGCCCATCGAGTGGCGCGAGCGCGAGAAAATCCCCGAGCCGGAGAAGCCCTGGGCGGCCGACGGGCGCGACGGCGACATGCAGACCCACTTCGTGACGTCGCTGCGCCTGCAGTCCCCGGACAACGAGCGGTTCGTGCTGGGCCTTGCGGACAAGTACGCCGCCATCCGCCGCGACGAGACCCGCTTCGAGCAGGTGGACTGCGAGGGCGCCGACGTCATCATCACGGCGTTCGGCACCACGGCGCGCATCGCGCTGTCCGCCGCGAGGAAGCTGCGGGCGGAGGGCATCCGCGCGGGGCTGTTCCGGCCCATTACGCTGTGGCCCTGGCCCGGCGAAGCCTTGGCAAACCTCGCCGCGCAGCCGTCGGTCAAGGCGGTGCTCACCGTCGAAATGTCCCTGGGCCAGATGGTCGAGGACGTGCGCCTCGCGGTGCTGGGCGCCAGGCCCGTTTATTTCTACGGCCGCACCGGCGGCATGGTGCCGGACCCCGCGTCCATCGCGCAGAAGGTCCGGGACGTCCTCCAGGAGGTGAAACAATAATATGGCCGAGCAGATCGTCTATGCGCGCAGCCCCGGCATCCAGGACGTGGAGACCCACTACTGCCCGGGCTGCCACCACGGCATCATCCACAAGCTCATCGCCGAGTCCCTGACGGAGCTGGGCCTGCTCGACGTCGCCGTGGGCGTAAGCCCCGTGGGGTGCGCGGTGCTGGCGGGCAACTACATCAACTGCGACTTCGTGGAGGCCGCCCACGGGCGCGCGCCGGCGGTGGCGACC
>DATHTQ010000412.1:0-2912 GCA_035463055.1 Candidatus Limnocylindria bacterium | reverse complement strand
CTCCTCGCACTCGGGCTCGTCCATGCGCCCTTTCAGCCGCAGGGCGGCCTCGCGCAGCAGGGAGCCCACCACCATGACGCTGCGGGACGCGACGGTGGGCCCGGAATCCGGGCACACGCCCGTGTCCGGGTAGTCGTACTTCACCCGCTCCATGGGGATGCCGAGCGTCTGCGCGACCACCTTGGCGTGCGCCGTCATCACCCCCTGGCCGATTTCCGCGCTGGAGGCCAGCACGCGCACCGTGCCGTCCCTTTCCTTGCGCACGCGCACGCGGCCCCGGATGATGTCGCGCTCGCCCGCGCCCGTGAACCCGCACCCGTGGAAGAACACCGACAGGCCGACGCCCCGCAGCTTCCCGTCTTGATTGCGCGGGCCCGCGCGCTTCTTTTCATAGCCGGAGAGCTCCAGCACCGCGTCGGTCAGCCCGTCCAGCAGCACGGGGCTTCGCAGCAGGCCCCCGGTGGAGGTGGTGTCCCCCCGGCGCAGGAAGTGCGCGCGCCGCAGGGCGACCGGGTCCGTCCCTATCTGTTTTGCGATGTGCTCCATGTGCGTCTCGATGGCGAAGAAGGCCTGCGGCCCGCCGAACCCGCGGAACGCGCCGCTGACGACCTTGTTGGTCGCGTACGCCCGCCCGCGCACGCGCAGGTTCTCGACCCGGTACACTCCGCACACGGAGTAGATCATGCGCTGCAGCACCACGCTGGATAGACCTGCATATGCGCCCGCGTCGGCGGCGACGTCCACCTCCCGCGCGAGGATGGCCCCCCGCGCGTCCACCCAGCTCCTGATGCGGATGAGCGCCGGGTGGCGCTTGGTCGTGCAGAGGATGTCCTCCCTCCGCTCGAACACGAGCTGGACGGGCCTGCCGGTCTTGACGGCCGCCAGCGCGGCGTGGACCGCCGGGATGGACGGGTACTCCTCCTTGCCGCCGAACCCCCCGCCGGTGGGCAGCTGGACGACGCGCACGCGGCCCTCGTCCCACCCCAGCGCCTGGGCGAGCGCCTCCACGATGTAGTAGGGGCACTGCATCGAGCCCTGGACGGTGACCACGCCGTCCCGGTACTCCGCCAGCATCGCCTGCGGCTCGAGGTAGGCCTGCTCCTGGTAGCCCGTGCGGAACTCGTCCTCCACGCACCGCGCCGCGCCCCGGGCCGCGGCGTCCACGTCGCCCTTGGCGTATTCGTACTCCACGAACCAGGGCTTGTCCCCGCAGATGAAGTCCGACCCGCGCGCCATCGCGTCCTCCAGCGTCAGCACCGGGGGCCGCTCCTCGTAGTCGACCTCCACGCGCGCCAGCAGTTCCTTCAGGCGCTCCCGGTCGGGGCCGACGAGCAGCAGGATGGGCTCGCCGACGTAGTTCACCTCGCCCTCCGCGAAGAACGGCTGGTCGTCCTGGACGATGGGGACGACATTGCGCCCCGGCACGTCGCGGCGGTCCACGACCGTGTACCCCTCCGGCAGCGGCGGCACGCGCACCGCGCGCAGGTACGCGCGCGGCTTCGCGGAGCGCAGCGTCACCGCGTACAGCATGCCCTCCGGCTTGAGGTCCGCGCAGTACAGGGCGGTGCCGGCGATCTTGTCGTCGAAGTCCAGCCGCTTCACGGGCCGCGATATGTCCTTCATCCCGCCCACCCCGCGCCTTCCTCCCGCGCCGCGGCGAGGCCGTACGCCTCCGGCGTGTCGATGTCGTCCAGGATGGCGGGGCTTCCAACCAACGCATAACGCGCGCCGTACGCCGCGATGAACTCCCGCAGGGAGCGGTGCCCCCCGCCGCAGAGCAGCGCGGAGATGGCTGGCCGCCGCAGCAGCACCGGGTGGCCTTCGCGCCCGCACCAGGCGGGAACGACGACGCCGCCCGGCTCCTTCAGCAGGGCGGCGTATACGTCATCAGGCACGAACGGGCAATCCCCCGGGAGCACGAACACCTCATCCGCGGCGGTCTCCCGCAGCCCCGCCAGGACGGAACCGAACATCCCCGTCCGGTAGCCGGGATTATGGACCGGGACGACGTTCGCCATGCCGGACAGGGCTTCGCCGACCGCCCCAGCGTGCGCGCCGGTCACCACGAACACCCGGGCGCAGTGCGCGGCCATGCCCGCCACGGCATGCCCGAGCAGGGTCATGCCCCCTGCCCGGAGCAGCAGCTTGCAGTCCGGCGCGGTGCGCCGCGACTGCCCGGCTGCCAGGATGACGCCTTCCGCCATTGCTGCCACCTGCGTGTCCCGTTGGGCGAGCCGCAGCCCGGCCCCCCGATGGGACGTCCGTCCAGGGGATGTGAAGCGCCGCCTTGGGTGCGGCGGGAACGCCGTACCCGGGGATATGGCATGGCCACGTCGAACGTCGGTGCAGTTTTGTCTTCGCGGGCATTATACATCCCGGGGGCGGGTTTGGGAAGCATGACAGCCCGGAAGCGCGCGTGGGTACAATCCGGTTGGCTGTACGAGGAGAATCCGCATAACGACCGCAAGAACGGCGCGGCATCCCGCCGCGCGGATACGGAAAGGGGGAGCGACCGTGCGGTACGCAAGCGAGGACCTCCGGGAGGAGCACGAGGGCATCCTGGCGGGCCTGGACATCCTGGAGCGCATGGCCGATATGCCATCGGGCGATTCTGCGCCGGGCTCCGCGGAACTGGCGGAAATGCTGGACTTCTTCCGCCTGTTCGCCGACAACTGCCACCATGGGAAGGAAGAGGCGATGTATTTCCCGGCGCTGCGGGACGCCGGGGTCGACGAGGGCATTCATGACCTGCTCCGCGAGCACCAGGAGGGCCGGGACCGGATTTCCAGGATGGACGCTGCCCTGGCGCAGGGGGCGGCGGGGCGCGGCGGGTTCGCCCAGACCGCCCATGAGTACGCGCACACCCTCCGGCACCATATCCATGACGAGGACACGCACGTCTTCCCCGAGGG
>DATHTQ010000411.1:0-1801 GCA_035463055.1 Candidatus Limnocylindria bacterium | reverse complement strand
GAACGGCTGGGCGGAGCAGGACCCGCTGCACTGGTGGGACGCGGCGGTGTCCACCATCCGAAAAGTGCTGGGGGAGAGCGGGGTCGACACGCGCGACGTAGCGGCCATCGGCATCTCCGGGCAGATGCACGGGCTGGTCATGCTGGGCGAGGACGGGAAACCGCTGCGCCCCTGCATCATCTGGGCCGACCAGCGCACCGGCGAGGAATGCGGCGACATGACCCGCATCCTCGGGCGCGAAAAACTCATTGAAATCACCGCCAACCCCGCGCTGACGGGGTTCACCGCGTCCAAGATCCTCTGGGTCAAGAAGCACGAGCCGCAGGTGTACGCGCGGTGCGCCCACATCCTGCTGCCCAAGGACTACCTGCGCTACAAGCTGACCGGGGACTTCGCGACCGAGGTGTCCGACGCCTCCGGGATGCAGCTGCTGGACGTGCCGAAACGCCAATGGAGCGACGAGGTGCTGGCCGCGTTCTCCATCGACAAGGGGCTTCTGGCGAAGGTGTACGAGTCCCCGGACGTGACCGGGCACGTGGGCGCGGAAGCCGCGCGGCTGACCGGGCTCTCGCAGAACACGCTGGTCGTGGGCGGCGCGGGGGACAACGCGGCGGCCGCCGTGGGCACCGGGACCGTGCGCGACGGGCGCGCGTTCACGACGGTGGGCACCTCCGGCGTCGTCTACGCGCACACGAGCCAGCCCCGCATCGACCCGCAGGGGCGCGTGCACACGTTCTGCTGCGCGGTGCCCGGGGCGTGGCACGTTATGGGCGTCGTGCAGAGCGCGGGGCTGTCCAAGCGCTGGATGCGCGACAACTTCTGCGAGGCGCAGGTCAGGGAGGCCGAGGCGCTGGGCGAGGACCCGTACGTCCTCATGGACGAGCTGGCGAAGGGGAGCCCCGCGGGCGCGAACCGGCTGCTGTTCCTGCCCTACCTCATGGGCGAGCGCACCCCCCACCTGGACCCGGACTGCCGGGGCGTGTTCTTCGGCCTCAGCGCGATGCACACCAAGGGCGACCTGCTGCGCGCGGTCATGGAGGGCGTGAGCTACGCGCTGCGGGACAGCCTGTCCATCCTGTCGGGCATGGGGGTCGTGCCGGAGGCGATGCGCCTCACCGGCGGGGGCGCCAAGAGCGCGCTGTGGCGGCAGATGCTGGCCGACGTGTTCGCCTCCCCCGTGCAGACCATCGCCAGCAAGGAGGGGCCGGCGCTGGGCGTCGCCATCCTGGCGGGCGTGGGCGCGGGGCTGTACAACAGCGTGGAGGAGGCGTGCGACCGTTTGGTCAAACCGGACACGACCTTCCGGCCGGACGCGGACGCCGCGGCCCGCTACGCACGCGCCTACCCGCTGTTCCAGGCGCTGTACCCGTCGCTCAAGGACCATTTCAAGGAACTGGCGGCGCTGTAAGCCTTGCGCCGGGGCGGCGCGGGCGGTATACTTTGGCGGAATCACAGCTTGTATAAGGAGGATATCCATGTTCGAGTTCCATGGCCTGCCGGAGATCCGGTACGAGGGGCCGAAAAGCAAAAACGCGCTCTCCTTCAAGTTCTACGACCCCTCCCGCGTGGTGCTGGGCAAGACGATGAAGGAGCACCTGAAGTTCGCGATGGCGTGGTGGCACAACCTGTCCGCCACCGGCGTGGACATGTTCGGCCCCGGCACCGCGGACAAGTCCTTCGGCGCCCCGAAGACCGGCACGATGGAGCACGCCCGCGCCAAGGTGGACGCCGGGTTCGACTTCATGCGCAAGCTGGGCATCGACTACTTCTGCTTCCACGACGCGGACCTCGTCCCCGAGGC
>DATHTQ010000410.1:0-3403 GCA_035463055.1 Candidatus Limnocylindria bacterium | reverse complement strand
AAGCCCTGTAACGCCCGCGCCCACCGCGTCCACGACGCCCGCGCCGTCGAAGCCCGGGATCCAGGGCAGCGGCGGCTCGTACGCCGCGTAGCCGCCCGCGCGGATGTACGCGTCCACGGGGTTGACCCCCGCCGCCATGAGCGCCACGCGTACCTGGCCCTTGCCGGGCACCGGCTCCGGCAGGTCCATATACTCCAGGACGGAGGGCTCCCCGAACTGCCTCACCTGTATCGCCTTCATCGTCATCCTCCCCGGGGCCTTCGCCCTCCTGCCATGCCCTATGATTGTATCCGCATCTGCGCACAATGTGGCAACGAACATCCAAAGAAGAAAGCCGGAGCACGCCATCCGCGCCCCGGCTTCACGCTTCATCCGCTCGATATCTCAGCGGTACTCCAGCTCGGTCTCGAAGGCATCCCAGGGGATGTTGACGGGCTCGGAGAAGTTGAGCACGCGGTCCACGTGCATCAGCAGCGGGTAGTCCGCCGCATTAGCCCGTCCCAGCTCGATGAGCCGCCGCACCGCCCGCGCCGCGCGCGTCGCGATGACGACCGACTCCAGCGTGACGCCCTGCAGCTCGTCCAGCGCCTGCGCGATGGTGTGGCCCCGGCCCAGCAGCGTGCCGATGAGGCGCGTGCGCCCGCCGAACACCGTGACGTACAGGTCGCCCGCGCCGTAGACGATGTTGTCGTCGTGCCCGCCGACGTGGGCGATGAGCTTTCGCATCTCGCGCACGGCCTGCCCGAACAGCGCGGCCTGGGAGTTGTAGTGCTGCCTGCCGCCCGCGCCCTCCGTGCGCTCGGACAGCCCTACGGCGAGCGTGACGCCCAGCGCGTAGGCGTTCTTCATCGCCACCGCGCACTCCACGCCCATGACGTCGGTGGAGAGGCTGGCGTGGTAGTAGTCCGTGTTGAGCAGGGCCTTGACGCGGCGCAGCGTGCCCATGTCCGGTCCGCAGAAGCAGACCTGCGTGGGGTCGCGGTCCGCGAGCTCGTAGCTCGTGCAGGGGCCGCCGACGGCGTTGAACGATATGCCGGGCGCGGCCCTGGCGTACAGGTCCGGGAACGTGACCAGGCCGCCGTCCTCGGTGTCCAGCAGCCCCTTGGTGACCGACAGGACGGGCAGGCCCTGCGGGATGGCGGGGATGACGTTCCCTATGAACCAGTCCACCCCGAAGCTGCTGACGCCGCTGATGAGCAGGTCCGCCCCCGGCAGCGCTTCGCCCAGTTCCTCGAAGAGGTAATACCGGATGCCCTGCGGCAATTGGCGCTTGAGCGTCGGGTGCCAGCCGGTCTCCCTGGCGCTCTGGATGATGCCCGCGTCCAGCGGGGTGCCCACGATGCGGACCTCGTGCCCGTTGTCCGTGGCGGGGAAGGACATCGCGGAGCCCATCATGCCCGCGCCGACGATGGTGATGACAGCCATGCTACCCGCTCCCCCTTACCGGTGCAGCCCGCGGGCGCGCAGGTACGAAAGGGCCTTCTCCGGGTCGTTCGCGGTGATGAGCACCGCGCCGTTGGCGATGGCCTTGTCATACGAATCCTGGGCGTCGTTGGGGTAGTACACCCACGGCTGCACCCCGCGCGACACCGCGTAGTCGAAGTGCGCCTTGTCCACGACCGGCTCCTCCCTGGTGCCGAACAGGCAGATGCAGTAGAGGTATTCGTACGGGTCGCGCGTGCGGTTGGGCCCCATGAGGTCCAGGGGGTAGTAGCCGTGCAGCTTGTACTTGTGGCCGTATTTCGCGTCCACGTACTCCAGCAGCTCCGCGCTGAAGGAGTTGATGACGCACCGGTCCGCCATGCCAAACTCCTCGATGAGCGCCAGGCTCTTGTCCGCGGACTCGAAGGCCCACTCCGCGCCGTCCTTGGGGTAGTCCTTGAGCTCGACGCACAGCCCGATGTCCGGCCGCTCCTGCAGCGCTTCCAGGAACTCCCGGAACGTGGGGACGCGCGTCCCCCTGTGCTCCGGCCCTTTCCAGCTTCCCGCGTCCATCGCCTGGATCTCGCGCAGCGTGTGCTCGCGGATGGGGCCCTGGCCGGTGGTCGTGCGGTCCACCTTGTGGTCGTGCATCATGATGATTTCGCCGTCGCGGGTCATGTGCAGGTCGAACTCCAGCATGTCCACCGGCAGGGTGAGCGCCGAGAGGAAGGCGGGCATCGTGTTCTCCGGGAAGTATGCGGAGTTGCCCCGGTGCGCCGAAAGCAGGACGGTATCGCTGGAAGCCATGGTCGTTCCTCCTCGATGAAATTCGCCCCGGACCTGGTCCGCGGGCGAGTGATTTTCCTTGCCGGGTGGCTCGCGGCGGCCGCCCCCGGTTACTTGACGCCCCTGTACGCGAACGCCGCGATGATCTTCTTGCTCGCGAAGATGAACACGATGATGACCGGGACGACCAGGATGGTGTTGCCCGCCATGATGTTGTTCCAGATGAGGCCCTGCTCCGCGTCGCGCAGCCGCTCGATGGCCATCGTGAGGGGGCGCACCGAGTCGTTCATCGTCATGACCAGCGGCCAGAAATAGGCGTTCCAGTGCGCGATGAACGAGAACATCGCGATGGTGACCATCGTGGCCTTGCTCATGGGGAGCATGATGCGGGTGATGATCTGGATTTCGGAGGCGGAGTCCAGCCTGGCGCTCTCGATGATTTCATCCGGGATCTGCTTGAAGCCCTGGCGCAGCAGGAAGATGCCGAACGCGTTGGCGCCGAACGGCAGGATCTGCGGCCACAGCGTGCTGATGAGCTTGAACCGGGACATCATCAGGAACACCGAGATGTAGGTGATCTGCTCCGGGATCATGAACGCGACGAGCACGATGCCGAACAGGATGCCCTGCAGCGGGAATTTGCGCTTGGCGAACGCGTAGGCGGCCAGCGACATGACGATCATCTGGATGCTGATGATGGACAGCGTGATGATGACGGAGTTCATCGCGTAGCGCCACAGCCCGATGCCCAGCTGGCTGATGGTGCGGAAGCTCTCGAACGTGAAGTTGCGCGGCCACAGCGTCGGCGGGGTCAGGATGGCCTCGCTGTAGGTCTTGAACGCGGTCACGAGCATCCAGTAGAAGGGGAACACGAACAGGAGGATGACCGCGACCTTGAGCAGGTCTCGGGGGAGGCGCGGCAGGTAGCGCAGCAGGCGGCGGCCCTGTTCCTGCCCGGCGGGATGGACTGTCATTTGCTTCGTGCCCTCCGGTTATTGGTAGTGGACGCGCCGCTCGAGGCCCTTGAAGTCCACCAGCGTGATCGTGATGAGGATGAGCATCAGGACGACGCCCGCGGCCGAGCCGATCCCGAGGGAGTTGTTGCGCTGGAACGCGTAGTTGTAGATATAGAGCGACAGCACCTGCGTCGAGGTGCCGGGCCCGCCGCCCGTCATCAGGCGCACCGAGTCGAACA
>DATHTQ010000409.1:0-7279 GCA_035463055.1 Candidatus Limnocylindria bacterium | reverse complement strand
GCGATTTCGTCCATCGCGGCGGCGGGGGCCAGCGGCGCGGGGTCGCGCAGGATGCCGATGGCGCCGCCCTCCTCCACCAGCGTGGGGAAGAGGCGGCGGATGCGGGTGAGCTCCGGCAGCGGCGCCGCCGCGTCCCCACGGTCGTCCGACAGCGCGTAGGACAGCCCCAGCAGGCGCGAGGGCGCCGCCGCGGCCTTCCAGAAGTCCAATTGGCGGATGGCCTCGCGGTCCGACAGGCCCAGGCCCAGCCGCGCGCCCAGCGCGCCCTCCAGCCGCTCGCGGTCCGGGTCGGAGAGCAGCGCCTCGTCGCGCAGGCTCAGTGCGCCCTGGTGCAGGCCCAGCACGACGACCACCTGCGGGCCGCGCACCATGAGCTGCCCCAGGAAGCCGACCTGCACCGCGTTCTCGGTGGGCGGCAGGGCCGACAGCTCGGTCATGCCCAGGCCCTGCTCCAGCCACTCGGGGAAGCGCCCCAGGGGGATGCGCTCGCCGCCGATGAGTTCATCCATCTGCTCGAACAGCCCGTTGAGCCGGTCCCACACCTGCCGTGTGCGGATGGACTCCTCGGGCATGCCGCGCTCCAGCAGTTCCACTTCCAGGGCCATGACGCGCTCGTGGGCGCCGATTTCGGTGAGGAAGTCCGTGACCGCGCGGATGGACTCGCCCGTGGTGCGGGCGCGCACCAGCGCGTCGCGCATGCGCACGATGGGCGCGACGGCCTTGCGCCTGAGCGCCTCGAACTTCGCGTTCTCCTCCGGGTCCCCGCGGTCGAAGGGCGTCGTCCAGCGCCGCCCGTGGACGCCCCACTTGAGCGCCCAGTTCTCCAATTCCCACGCCTCCTGGGCGGTGAGGGGAGAAAACGGGGACTTCGCGTACCCCAGCACGTCGTCCTTCTGCCACGCGGCGGCGCGGATGGCCGCCAGCGCGTCCAGCAGGCAGCGCACGAGCGCGTGGCCCAGGATGGGCTGCTTGCGCGCGAGGTAGTGGGGGATGTGGTAGTCCTCGAACACGCCCGCGACCTGCCCCGCGTGCACCTCCTGGGCGAGGATGACCGCCATGTCCCCCGGGCGCGTGCCCGAGAGCATCTCCTGGCGGATGATCTGCGCCGCCCAGCGTATCTCCTCGTGCGCGGACCTGCCCGCGAACAGGCGCAGGCCTTCGGGGCTTTGGGTGTAGGGGATGGAGCGCAGGGCCATGAGGTTGCGTTCCAGGTAGGACAGCGCCCTGCCCTTCCCGTCCCCGGGCTCCGCCCACGCGACGTCCACCTTGTGCCCCAAAAGGCCCGCCTCGCGGGTGAGCAGCGCCACGCTGTCGCGCACCGGCTTGAACATCATGCCGTCCGGCGCGCCCTCGCGGTCCATGACCAGGGCGACGTCCACCTCCCGCGCCCGGTTCACGCTCGCGGTGAGGATGCGCAGCAGCGGGGCGGAAACGAGGTCGAACCCGTACACGAACAGGTGGACGCCGTCCATCAGCGCGCTTGCGGCCAGGCGGCGGACCAGCTCGCGCTCCTCGTCCTCGCGGTCCTGCCAGCGGCCCGCGAGCAGGCCCTCGTACTGCGCGTACAGCAGCGCAAGGTCCGCCATGCGCGGGTCGGGGGCCTTCTGCTCCTCCAGGTGCAGCTGCAGCGCTTCGGGGGTCACCCCCGCGCCCTTGAGCTCGCTGACCGCCTCGGTCAGCCTGCGCGTGAAGCCCGGGCTGTCCTTCGCCCCGGCGTAGAAGACGAGGTCGTCGCGGCGCATCCACATCGCCCGCGCCATGGTCATCATGCGCCCGCGCTCGTCGATGACCACGCGCGCGTCCCTGCCCTCGCGCTCGAACACGTAGTCCTTCAGGCGCGAGGGGGACAGCACCTGCAGCCGGAAAAAGCCCTTGACGCCCAGCGCCAAGAGGGAGTCGCGCTCGGCCTGCAGGGTGTACTGCTCCGGGACCAGGAGGATGACCTCATGGCCCTGCGCGTAGCTTTGCCTGATTTTCTCTGCTATTGGTTCCCACAGCCGCCCGGCGCGGCCGCCCAGCACGTGGATCATGCGCCCTCCTTGCCAGATTGTACCACAACCCAACCCGCGCCGGCATTGCATGGAAGGCGCAGTTTAGCTCATGAGCGCGCAGGGGTATGCGTGGCTTTTGCGGGCGGGCGGGTTTTCGTGTAAAATGAACGGCTGGAGGTCGACGATGAAGAGACTGCCCGCCCTGGTCCTGGCCCTGCTGCTCATCACCCCCCTGTTTTCCGTTCACGGCGAGGCCCTTTCGCCGCGGGAGGACTTCATCGGGCGCATCATTTTAAGCGCGCAGGGCGAGTTCGACGCCGCGGGCGGGCGCGCGCTGCGCGCCGCGGACGCGTCGGACCGCTACGTGTGCAAGAACTTCACGACCTGGCTGTTCCGCAAGCACCGGGACGCGTTCCGCATGGCGGAGTACCCGGGCGTGCAGCTTCGCATCCCGGACAACCTCCCGCGCGAGGAGAGCAAGCCCTACGTGTACGGCGCCGCCTGGATGGACGTGAAGCCGGAGGAGGGCAATCCCTTCTTCGCCGCGGCGGAGTTCCGCTACGACAAGGCCCTGTCCAGGGACGGGAACCGGAGCAAGGCGCGGGAGATGCTGATGCAGGCGCGGCGCGGCGACTTCTTCCAGATGGCCGCCGACTATTATTACGGCGTGGGCGCGCACAGCCTCATCTTCATCGCCGACTACGACGCCGCGACGGACACCGTGCGCTGGACGGACAGCAACATGAAGGGGAAGAAGGTGAACGGCGTCCGGCACGGCTATATCCAGTTCGACGCCGTGAAGGACATCGACTGGTTCGTGGACGCGTTCTGCCGAAAAGGCTACGGCGCGACGCTTTACCGCCTGCGCGACGACATCGTCTACGCGCCCTGACCCCTCCCGGGCCCGGACCCCATCACACGCACCCCAAAGGAGCGACATGTCGGAAACAAGGTTTACCAAGGAGCATATCAAGCAGGCCGTCATCGGCAAGCTGCAGCGCTACTACGCGAGGAAACTCGAGGACGCCACCCCCTACCAGCTGTATTTCGCGGTCGCCTCCACGATGCGCGACCAGATCGCCGAGCAGTGGCTGCTCTCCCGCGAGCGTGACGACCGCGAGGGCGGAAAGCGCCTCTATTACCTGTCCATCGAGTTTTTGCTGGGCAGGGCGCTGTTCAACAACGCGCTGAACCTCGTTTCCGTGCAGGAGTACACCCATGCGCTGACCGAGCTGGGCGTGAGCTGGCGGGACATCATGCCCCAGGAGCCGGAGCCGGGCCTGGGCAACGGCGGGCTGGGCCGCCTGGCCGCCTGCTTCATGGACAGCCTCGCCACCCTCGACATGCCCGCGATGGGCTGCACCATCCGCTATGAGTACGGCCTGTTCCGCCAGAAGCTGACCGGGGGCCGCCAGGTGGAGCTTCCCGACGACTGGCTGCAGAACGGCAACATCTGGGAGATCGCGCGCACCGAGGACGTCGTCGAGGTGCACTTCGAGGGCCAGGTCGTGCGCGGCACCGCCAACGGGCAGGACACCTTCACGCTGCAGGATTACCGCACGGTGGAGGCGGTGCCCTACGACATGCCCGCGGTGGGCTACGGCAACGCCCGCGTCAACACGCTGCGCACCTGGCGCGCCCGCGGCAAGCAGGGGCTGGACCTCGCGGCGTTCTCCAATGGGGACTACCTGGGCGCGATGAAGGACCAGGACCTGGCCGGCGTGATATCGAAGGTGCTCTACCCGGAGGACAACCACTACGAGGGCAAGACGCTGCGCCTGTGCCAGCAATACTTCCTCGTCAGCGCGACGCTGCAGTATGCATTGAAAGACTTCGAGCGGCGCCACGGGCGGGACTACAAGCTGCTGCCGGAAAAGGCGGTCTTCCACATCAACGACACGCACCCCGGCCTGGCCATCCCGGAGCTCATGCGCCTGCTCATGGACGAGAAGGGCCTGGGGTGGGACGAGGCCGCGGCCATCACCGGGCGCTGCATGGCCTACACCAACCACACCGTCATGCAGGAGGCGCTGGAGCGCTGGCCCGAGGACCTGGTTCGCCGCCAGCTGCCCCGCATCTACATGATTTTGGAAGAGATGAACCGCCGCCTGTGCGAGAAGCTGTGGGACCGCTACCCCGGCGAGTGGGACCGCATCGCGCGCATGGCCATCCTCGCCTACGGCATGGTGCACATGGCCAACCTGTGCGTGTCCCAGTGCTTCTCCGTCAACGGCGTGAGCCAGCTGCACGGCGACATCCTCAAGCGCGACACGTTCCGCGACTACGCGCGCATCCACCCGAAGAAGTTCTCGGCCATCACCAACGGCGTGACGCACCGCCGCTGGCTCATGGGGGCCAACCCGCGCCTGGCGGCCCTCATCACCGAGGCCATCGGCGAGCGGTGGGTCCGCGAGCCGGAGGCGCTGTCCGACCTGCTGCCCATGCGCGAGGACCCCGCGTTCCTGGAGCGCTACGCCCTCATCAAGCGCCAGAACAAGGAGGTCTTCAGCGAGTTCCTCACCCGGCGCCAGGACATGGCGGTGGACCCGGACTTCGTGTTCGACGTCCAGGTCAAGCGGCTGCACGAGTACAAGCGCCAGATGCTCAACGCGCTGCGCATCCACGTGCTCTACAACCGCGTCATGGACGACCCGTCGCTGGATTTCCAGCCCCGGCTGTTCGTCTTCGGGGCCAAGGCCAGCCGCGGCTATGAGAAGGCCAAGCTCATCATCCGCTACATCCTCGCGCTCTCGCGCATGATCGACGGCTCGACGCGCGCGAAGAAGCTGCTGCGCGTGCTGTTCGTGGAGGACTGGAACGTCTCCGCCGCCGAGGCGCTCATCCCCGCGGCGGACCTGTCCGAGCAGATATCCACCGCCGGCAAGGAGGCCTCCGGCACCGGGAACATGAAGCTCATGATGAACGGCGCGGTGACCGTGGGCACCCTGGACGGCGCCAACGTGGAAATCGCCCAGGCCGTCGGGCCCGGGAACGTGTACATCTTCGGCATGAAGGCCGAGGAGGTGGAGGCCACCCACCGCGAGGGCACTTACACGCCGGTCAGGCACTTCGAGGAGAACGACGAGATCCGCAAGGCCCTCACGCAGATGATCGACGGCACGCTGTTCCCGGATAACCCCGCGCTGCTGCAGCAGCTGTACCACGACCTGCTGTTCGGCCACGGCGGGCAGAAGCCCGACGACTATTTCGTGCTGCGCGACTTCGGCGCCTACGACGACGCCCACAAGCGCATCGAGGCGGACCTGAGGGACCGGGACGGTTGGCTGCGCAAGGCGGTCACCAACACCGCGATGTCGGGCATCTTCTCCACGGACCGCACCATCGCCGACTACAACCGGCTCATCTGGAAGCTCAAGTGACGCAGTCGCCCGGCCGGGCCGCCCCCCGCGGGGAAGGGCCCCTCACGCCGCGCTACCTCGCCTCCGCGGGCATCGTCGCCGCGCTGTACGCCGCGCTGACGCTGCTGTTCGCGCCCATCAGCTTTTCACAGGTCCAGTTTCGCGTGGCGGAGGCGCTGACGCTGCTGCCGGTGCTGTCCCGCGCGTCGGTGCCCGGCCTGTTCCTGGGGTGCCTCGCCGCCAACTTCCTCGCCGGGCAGCCCTGGCAGGACGTGGTGTTCGGTTCATTGGCGACGCTCGCCGCCGCCGCGCTGACGCGCATGCTGCGCCGCAGCGTGTGGCTCGCTGCGCTGATGCCGGTCCTGCTCAACGCCGCCGTCGTAGGTTCCGTGCTCCACGTCGTGTACGGCCTGCCGCTGCTGCTCAGCGTGCTGACCGTGGGCGCGGGCGAGGCGGCGGTGTGCTATTTGCTCGGCGTTCCGCTGGTGAAGGTGCTGGACGCGCGGGGAATCAGGCTCGAATAATCTGGAAATTTCAAGCGCATGCATCACGAAGCCCCGGCCTGTCCGATAGCGTGACAGCCGGGGCTTCGATCTCTGGTAACACAGGGTAACTGGAATATAGGCGAAATGCCCTGCCCTTCAGCGCATCTTCATCCCCGCCGCAAACACCTCGAACCCCATCTTCCGGTAATGGGGAACGAGGTGCTCCTCGCACATCAGCTGCGGCTTCATGCCGTGCTCCGCGCAGCGGCTAATCAACTTCTGCATGATTTCCCCGCCGATGCCGCGCCCCCGGTACCCCGGCAGCACGCCCACGCCGCAGATGTAGGCGTTCAGGAACCCGTCGGAGACGACGCGTCCCATTCCGACCAGTTCCCCGCCGTCCCACGCGCAGCACAATGACCAGCTCCCCCGCATGGCGGAATGCAGCTGTCCTTCGATCTTGCCCAGGAACGGCTCCCATCCCATGGCCTCATAGAAGCGGTACACCTGCGCGGGGGTGGGGATTTCGCTGTCGTAGATGATGTTTCTTTCCATACATTCCTTCATCCAATACTGCGTCCATATTGTGAGTCCAGTCCTTGCCTTGTGCAAGCACCCGGCAGCCCAAGACGAAGCCCCGACGCATCTGTCGGGGCATCCGGCTAATTATCATTCACGTCTTGCTTACAGGGGGTATCGCGGGCATGGCCCCCGATGGCAATCGTGTCAACCGGCTTTGCCGGTTGCGCGGGGCGTTTTCGCCCTGTTGAAAACATTCCTCAGCAACCGCCCTCCAAACCGAAAAAGGCCCGCAGGCCTTTTTCGAATGCTAGATCAGCGCGTCAAACGTATTCCATGCGGACAAGTCCCCGGCCTCGAACCCGCGGCGGAACCATTCCTGCCGCTGGGCGCTGGTGCCGTGGTTGAAGCTGTCCGGGTCCACGTATCCCTGGGCGCGGCGCTGGATGGCGTCGTCGCCCACCGCCGCCGCGGCGCTCATCGCCTCCGTGAGGTCGCCCTCCTCCAGGATGCCGCGCTCCGCCATGTAGCGCGCCACGACGCCCGCGAGGTAGTCGGCCTGCAGCTCGAATGCGACGCTGTAGCGGTTGAACTCCGTCTGGCTGACCTGCCCGGTCTGCACCCGCTGGCGCAGGGCGTTGAGCTGGTCGGTCACGCCCAGCAGCGTCTGCACGTGGTGCCCCGCCTCGTGGGCGATGACGTAGGCCATCGTGAAGTCGCCCTGCATCGCTCCGTAGCGGGAGATGAGGGTGTTGTAGAAACTCAGGTCGATGTAGATCTTGCGGTCGCCCGGGCAGTAGAACGGGCCGACGCCGGAATCCGCCGCGCCGCACGCGCTCTGGATGTACCCGTTGTAGACGACCATCGTCGGCTCCTGGTAGTCCAGGCGGAATTCCGACCGGGGGAGGATGTCGTTCCAGGTGTC
>DATHTQ010000408.1:0-4632 GCA_035463055.1 Candidatus Limnocylindria bacterium | reverse complement strand
CCCTCCCCGTCGAGCTTCTCGAACATGTCCTCCCTGCGGAAGACCACCTTCTCCGCCGCCGGCTCCCCAAAGAACTGCCGCAGGCTGGAGCCGAGGCTTTCCAGCATGTCGGTCAGCGTCGCGATGGAGGGCGACGTGAGGTTGTTCTCGACCTGCGAGATGAAGCCCTTGCTGAGCTCGCACCGGTCCGCGAGCTCCTCCTGCGTCAGGTTGCGCGCCAGCCTCAGCCCGCGCAGCCGGCTGCCGATATCCATGCCGCCTCCCTCGGGTGTTTAGCACCGCTAAACGCCCGGACAGGCATCATTAAACCACCGGCATGGCGCGGTGTCAATTCCGTGCGGGCATATAAAAGCGGCCTTCCGGCCGCCGGTTGCAGGATGTTTGCGGGTAGCGTCTGCGCGCGAGTCTACGGCGGATTCACAGGATGGAAACCCGCCACTCAAGGAAAACCCCCGAGGTTATCCCCGGGGGTCAAGGGGTTTATGGCTTGGGCAGCGGCGCGGGCCCGAAGAGCTTGTCCCAGGTGTTGCGCCCCACGACGCCGTCCACCTTGAGCCCGTTGACCTTCTGGAAGTCCCGCACGGCCAGCACGGTCTGGTAGCCGTACTTGCTGTCCAGCGCGCCGACGCTGTAGTTCAGCGCCTTGAGCTTGGTCTGGATCTGGAGCACCAGGGGGCCCGCCATGCCGTAGGTGATGCGGAAGTAGGTGTCGGTGCCCGGGTCGGGCGTGGGGTCCGGGCTGCCGTCGTTGGCGATGGCGCCCGCGCTGAACAGCTTCAGCCACGTCTTGCGGCCCACGATGCCGTCCACCGTCAGGCTGTTCTTTTTCTGGAACGCGCGCACGGCCTGCACCGTGCCGTAGCCGAACTTGCCGTCCACCGCGCCGCCGTAGTAGTTGAGCGCCTTGAGGCGCAGCTGGATCAGGTCCACGGCGGGGCCGTGGTCGCCGTAATCCACGCGGATGGCAAACGGCGAGTTGATGGTCGCGCCGGAGGCCGTCGTCACGACGTCGCCGTACAACTTGGCGACCGTGAGCTGCCCGATGGCGCCGTCAGCCACCAGGCCGTTCTTGGCCTGGAACGCCTTGACGGCGACGAACGTGGAGTACCCGAACTTGCCGTCCAGCGCGTCCTTGTAGTACCCGAGCTGGCTCAGCCTGGCCTGGGCCAGGCGGACCTGGCTGCCCTCGTCCCCGTACCGCAGGCTGTCCGCGGAGGCGCCGACCGTGAACAGCACCGCCAGGAGAACGGCCAGGGCCAACGCCGAAAAACGTTTCATCCTCGCAAAACTCCTTTCAAGTCCACACATTTTCCCTCTGCGTCAAATATACCACCGCGGCGTTTTCGGATTATCACAAATCCGTTACGCCCTCATGAAGAATTCGCTGAAACCCGCAATTTCCCGGCGGTTTTCAGTCTTTTTTCTCCATCGCCAGCAGGTGCAGGGCCGCGACCGCCTGGGACAGGGTGGACACCTGGAACAGGCGCATGCCGTCGGGGGCCTTAAACTTGCCCAGCCGGTCCCTGGGGCAGATGACGCGCTCGAACCCCAGCCGCGCGCACTCCGCCAGCCGGCGGTCCATGTGCGATATAGGGCGCACCTCGCCCAGCAGGCCCACCTCGCCCATCGCCGCGACGTCGTAGGGCAGCGTCTCGTCCGATAGCGACGACGCGACCGCCAGGCACAGCGCGAGGTCCACCGCGGGCTCGTCCAACGACAGGCCGCCCGCAACGTTGACGTACACGTCCTGGTTGTACAGCCTGAGGTTCGCGCGCTTCTCCAGCACCGCGAGCAGCAGCGCCACGCGCGCGTGGTCGATGCCGTTGACCGTGCGCCGCGGGGACGAATAGAAGCTCTGCGCCGCCAGCGCCTGCAGGTCCACCAGCACGGGGCGGCTGCCCTGCATCGCGCAGAACACGACCGCGCCGGATATCCCGGGCGCGCGGTCCCGCAGCAGGGTCTCGGAGGCGTTCTCCACGGGCCGCATCCCGGTCTCGGTCATCTCGAACAGGCCCAGCTCGTTGACGGAGCCGTAGCGGTTCTTGTTGGCCCGCAGCAGCCGGTATTCGCGGTGGTAGTCGCCCTCGAAGTACAGCACCACGTCCACCATGTGCTCCAGCACCCGGGGCCCCGCGATGGAGCCCTCCTTGGTGACGTGGCCCACCAGCATCACGCAGCACCCGGACGACTTGGCGTGGCGCATCAGCATCGCCGCGCTCTCGCGCACCTGGCTGACCGAGCCGGGGGCCGAGGCCATGTCCGGCCGGTACATCGTCTGGATGGAGTCCACCACCGCGATTTCCGGCTGGTGCTGCTCGAGCTTCGCCGATACCGCGTCCATCGCGGTCTCCGCCAGCACCATCACGCTGTCGCGCCCGATGCCCAGGCGGTCCGCCCGCAGCTTGATCTGCCGCGCGCTCTCCTCGCCGGTGACGTACAGCACGCGCCGCCCCATGCGCGCCATCGCGGCGCACACCTGCAGCAGCAGCGTGCTCTTGCCCACGCCCGGCTCGCCGCCGATGAGCAGCACCGAGCCCTCGACCAGCCCGCCGCCCAGCACGCGGTCGAATTCCTTGAGGCCGGTGGTCTGGTGAACGGTCTCGTCCGCGCGGATGTCGGGCATGTGGAGCGCGTCCGCGCCGCTGCCGCCCGGGCGCTTGGGCGCGGCCTTCGCGCCCGCGGGCTCCGCCGCGACGGGCACCTCCTCCAGCGTGTTCCATGCGTCGCAGGAAGGGCACTTGCCGTACCACCTCGGCGACGCGTTCCCGCAGGCGGAGCAGACCCATTCGCTCTTTCGTTTCATCCGGTTCCTTTCACGCCGCAAACGCGTGGTATACTGGGCGCGGGGGTGCGGCATATGCGGGAGAGGACGGCCTTCATCGTCGGCGCCGGGGAGTTCACGCCCCGGGGCCTGCGCCCGCTGCCCGGGGACGCGGTCGTCGCCGCGGACGGAGGGCACGACGCGCTGCTGCGCCATGGCATCCGCGCGGACCTGGTCGTGGGCGACATGGACTCCGTCATCCTGCCCATTCGAAGCGTCGCCCGGCTGCGGTTCCCCGCGAAAAAGGACGACACCGACATGGCGCTGGCCGTCCGCCTCATGGCGGCGCGGGGCTTCACGCGCTTCCGCCTGTACGGCGCGCTGGGCGGGCGGCTGGACCACAGCGTCGCCAACCTGCACCTGCTGGCGGACATGTCCCGCCGCGGCCTGCGGGCGGCCATCACAGCCCCCGGCGTGACCGTCTTCGGCGTGACCGCGGGAGAACTGCGGTTTCCGCCCCTCCCCCGCGGACGCGTGGTGTCGGTCTTCGCGTGGGGCGGGGAGGCGCGCGGCGTCACCCTGCGGGGGCTGGCCTATCCCTTAAAGGACGCGTCGCTGTCGCCCTTCCGGGCCCTCGGCGTCAGCAACGAGGCGCTGGGCCGTCCGTTCTCCATATCCTGCCGGGAGGGGACGCTGCTCGTCGTCCTGCCGGAACGGGCGCAGAAGCCCGAATAACGCCGAAAGACGGCGGAATCCGCCGCCTGTTATATACCCGTGCGCCGCCGGAGGGGGGCAATAGAGGAATGTTACGCGTACGCGCGCAGGAACGCTCCCGCCATGTCCTCCAGCTCGGCCTCCCTGCGCTCCACGTCCTTCAGCAGCGCGATCTGCGCGCGGGCGCGGACCAGGTTGTGCCTGGGGCCGTCGGTCTTGAAGTATTTGTCCCCGTCCAGGTAGTCCGTCAGGAAGCGCATCGCCAGCTCCGCCGTGATGACCTTGATGCCCAGCGGCAGGCGCTCGATCTCGCCTGGCTGCAGGAAGCCCGCGGTCTCGCGGATGAACCCGCGCGTGAACGCGCGCGCCTTGTCCATGTCCAGGCGGACGCGGGACGCGTCCTCCTCGTCTTCCTTCGCGGCGGACGCCCCGAAGCGCACCATGTCGCCGTAGTCGTACAGCGACGAGCCGGGCATCACCGTGTCCAGGTCGATGACGCACAGCGACTTGCCGGTATGGCTGTCCAGCAGGACGTTGTTGGACTTCGTATCGTTGTGCGTCACCCTAAGCGGCAGCCCGCCCGTGCCCAGCAGCCGCACGATCTCCCCCATCATCCCCTCGCGGCGCATGAAGAAGTCGATCTCCTCCCCCGCCTCCGCCGCCCTGCCCGCCGCGTCCGCCCGCACGGACCGCATGAACGTGCCGAAGCGGACGGGCGTGTTGTGGAAGTCCGGGATGGCCTCCGTGAGCCGGTGGGCCGGGAAGTCCGAAAGGCAGCGCTGGAAGCGGCCGAACGCGCTGCCGACCTCCTCCATCTGCCCGTGGTCCCGCACCACATCCAGGGCCATCGCGTCGGCGATGTAGCGGTACACCCGCCACACGCCGCCCTCCGCGTCGCGGTGCATGACGTCGCCCGCGTCGGTCCTGACCAGCTCCAGCACCTGGCGGTCCGCGCTGCCGCCCGATTTGCGCAGGCTGCCCCGGATGTGCGCCGTGACGGCCTCTATGTTGCGCATGACCCCCTCGGGGTCGCGGAACACGTAGGTGTTGATCTTCTGCAGCGTATATGGGATTTCCCTGTCCCCGTCCCGGTATTCAAGCAGGTAGGTGGTGTTGATGTTGCCGCTTTTCAGTTCGCGCGAGGACGCGTACGTCCC
>DATHTQ010000407.1:0-3380 GCA_035463055.1 Candidatus Limnocylindria bacterium | reverse complement strand
CTGCCAGTTGGTCGAGCCCATGGACTGCGCGGCCTCGATGACCCCGCGGTCCACTTCGCGGATGGAGCCTTCCACCATCCGGGCCACGTACGGGAACGCGCTGATGACCAGGGGAAAGATCAGCGACCGGGTCCCGATGGCCCTGCCCATGACGGCGCGCGTGACCGGGAACAGCAGCGCCAGCAGGATGATGAAGGGGATGGAGCGGAGGAAGTTGACCGCGACGCCCAGGGTTCCGTTCAGGCGCGGCATGGGGCGTATGCCTTCGCGGGAGGTCACTACCAGCAGGATGCCCAGCGGCATGCCCACGAGATAGGACAGTATCGCGGAGGGGATGGTCATGTACAGCGTGTCCCCCAGCCCCGAAAGCAGCAGCGGCCAAAGCTTGTCCCAGCTCATTTGGTATTCACCTCCCCCACCGTCAGCCCCTGCGCCTGCAGGTAGGCGGTGACGGCCTGTTCTTCCTCGGGCGCCTGCGGCTTCTCGATGATCATCTGGCCGTACATCTTCCCGCGCAGGCGGTTCATGCTGGCGCCCAGGATGTTCACGTACACGCCCGTCTCCCGCGCCAGGCGGGAGATGATGGGCTTTTCGGCCGCGGCGCCGTCGAACACGATGCGCAGCGCGGGCACGTCGAGGTCGTCGGCCGCCTCCTCGGGCAGCACGCCGAAGAGGCGCTTGCCGGCTTCCGAGCGGGTGGCCAGGAACACCTGGTCCACGTCCCCCTCCTCCACGACCGTGCCCCCGTCCAGGATGGCCACGCGCCCGCAAATCTGGCGGATGACGGCCATCTCGTGGGTGATGAGCAAAATCGTGATGCCGAGCCTGCGGTTGATGTCCTGCAGGAGCGCGAGGATCTGCTGCGTGGTCATCGGGTCCAGCGCGCTGGTGGCCTCGTCGCACAGCAGCACGTCGGGGCTGCTGGCCAGCGCCCGCGCGATGCCGACCCGCTGGCGCTGCCCGCCGGACAGCTGGGCGGGGTAGGCGCCTTCCTTGTCCGTCAGCCCGACGATGCCCAGCAGCTCGCGGACGCGGGCTTCCGCCTGCCTGCCTCCGGCGCCCGCGATCTCCAGCGGGTAGCGCACGTTCTCGAACACCGTGCGCTGCATGAAGAGGTTGAACTGCTGGAAAATCATACCCATGCGCCGGCGGGTGGCTAGCAGCTCATCCCTGCCCATCGCGAGCACGTTCTTCCCGCGGTAGAACACCTCCCCCGCGCTGGGCGTGTCCAGGCGGTTGATGCAGCGGATCAGGGTGGACTTTCCCGCGCCGGACATGCCGACGATCCCGTAGATCTCGCCCTCATACACCGTTAGGCTGATGCCGTCCAGCGCTGTGACGCGCCGCTCGGCGTCGATGAAGACCTTCTTCAGCCCCTGGATCCTGATCAGCTCGTCGCCGCGCACAGCCCCTCCGTCCGTCCGTACAAAAAACCCGCTTCGCACTCAGGCAAGCGGGTCTTGAAAGCAACCATGCAGTCAATCAGCGCAATGCAAGAAATGCGGGATCTGGAATCACGCACATCGCCGGCATTCGCATCATCATAGGCCGCATCCAAATCCCCCCTTTCCACGCGCTATGCACGGAATGTACCAAACGCGCCGGCGGCTGTCAAGCGCCGCTACTACCGAAAACAACAGAGGAACAACATCGCGGCTGTTCCCTCGAGGGTCCGGGTCAGTCCGCCGCCTGCGCGCCCGGTTCCAGGAATCGGGCCAGGGCCTGCTCCGCCTCGTCCCAGAGCACGAACAGGTCGTCCGCCCGGGCCTTGAGCTGCCTGCACAGTTTGGCCTGCGCCGCCGCCTTCTCCGGGCTGGAATAGACCTCCGGGTCCGCCTGCTTGTCCAGCGCCTCGTCCAGCAGGGCCTGCGCCCTGTTGGCCTCGCGCTCGGCGGCGGCGAGCGCGTCCCTCAGCTCCTTTTCCCGGTCGTCCCGCGCCTTCTGCTCCCGCTTCAGCTTCTGGGACTCGGTCTTGGTGAGGGCGGGCGCGGCGGGGCCGCTCCCCTCCTGCGCGCGCTGCAGTTCCGCCAGGTAGGCGTCGTAATTGCCCTCGTAGGACGTGACGCCCCCCTCGTCCATGACCAGCACGCGGTTGGCGACGCGGTTGATGAAGTAGCGGTCGTGGGACACCGTGAGGATGGTGCCCTCGTACCCCAGCAGCGCCTGCTCCAGCGCTTCCCTGCTGTCCGCGTCCAGGTGGTTGGTCGGCTCGTCCAGCACGAGCAGGTTGTCCCGCCTGAGCATCAGCTTGGCGAGGCTCACGCGGCTGCGCTCGCCGCCGGAGAGCAGCCTGACCGGCGTGAACACGTCGTCCCCGCTGAACAGGAACAGCCCCAGCGCGCCGCGCACGCGGCTCTGGGGCAGCAGCGGGAACGTATCCCATACCTCGCTGAGGACGTCCTTCTCCGGGTCCAGGTCCTCGTGGCGCTGGTCGAAGTACCCGATGTCCGCCTTCGGCGCGAAATCCACCTCCCCGTCGTCCAGCGGCTCGCGGCCCAGCACGCACGAGAGCAGCGTGGTCTTGCCGATGCCGTTGGGGCCGATCAGGGCCGCCCTGTCCCCGCCGCGCAGCGTGAAGCCCAGGCCCTCGAACAGGACCCTGTCCCCGAAGCGCTTCGTCAGGCCTTTCGCGCGCATCGCGATGTCGCCGATGCGGCGCGCCGCCTCGAAGCGGAATGCGATCTGCCTGGTGTCGGAGGGCTTGTCCAGCACCTCCATCCGCTCCAGCGCCTTCTCCCGGCTTTCCGCGGCACGGATGGACTTCTCCCGGTTGAAGCTGCGGAACCGCGCGATGATGGCCCGCTGTCGGGATATCTCCCGCTGCTGCAGCTCGTACGCCTTCTCGCGCGCGGCGTGCCGCTCCGCGCGCTGGGCGATGTAGGCGGAGTAGTTGCCCCGGTAGCTCTCCAGCTCCCCGAAGAGGAGCTCCGCCATGCCCGTGCACACCGCGTCGAGGAAGTACCGGTCATGGGAGACCATGATGACCGTGCCGCGGTACTCGCGCAGGTACCCTTCCAGCCAGGAGAGGGTCTGCATGTCCAGGTGGTTGGTCGGCTCGTCCAGCAGCAGCAGGTCCGGCTGCTGCAGCAGCAGCTTGGCCAGCCCAAGGCGCGTCAGTTCGCCGCCGCTGAGCGTTTCGGCGCGCTGGTCCATCTGGGCGGCAGAAAACCCCAGGCCGGTGAGCACGCCGGTGACGCGGCTTTCCGCCTCGTACCCGCCCTGGTTCTCGAAACGCTCCGTCGCCCGCGCGTATTCCTCCATCAGGGCGGAAAGGGAATCCCCGGCCGCATGCTCCGCCATGGCGGCTTCCATTTCCCTCAGCCGCGCTTCCAGGGCGGACAGCGGGGCGACGGCCTCCCCGGCCTCGTCCCGCACCGTGT
>DATHTQ010000406.1:0-3958 GCA_035463055.1 Candidatus Limnocylindria bacterium | reverse complement strand
CGCGGCTCACGCGGCCGTGGCCGCTCAGCGCCCGGGATACCGTGGAGACCGAAAGGTTGAGCTCGAACGCCAGGTCGCGCAGCTTCGTCGTCTTCATGTTCCTGTCCTGAGGGTTTTGCCGCCCAATGTATAGCATAGCGGAATCGATTGTGCAACAACTTTTTTCCCATAAAGCACAGGTTTTTTTGTGAATTTTCGTTTTTGCCGGAAACGGTTGCTGGATGGACAGTAGCCCCATGCGCAAGGAAGCCACGTTGACAGCGCGGGAAGCGCCGGTATAATCGGGCCAGGTTATCAGGTAATTACCGCGCGGAGGCAAACAAAATAGCAAGGCCGGCGCCATGGCACCAGATACAGCAAAGAAGAAGAATCAGGTTGTCAACGATAAGGAGGTACCGGGATGCGGCCCATGATTCCAGACTTGGAATTTCAGGCGCGTGCCGCGAATGCCCAGCGGTTGATGAAGGAGCAGGGCATCGACGCGCTGCTCGCGTTCGGCAGCGAGGCGGAGCCGCAGTTCGCGCGCTATTTCTGCGACTACTGGCCGTCGTTTGAAAGCTGCGCGGTGCTCATCCCCCGTGAGGGCGACCCGGTGCTGCTGATCGGGCCCGAGAGCATGGCCTTCGCGTCGGACCGCTCCCGCGTCCAGGAGATCCGCAGGCTGGCGGCGTTCAGGGAGTCCTCCAACCCCGAGTACCCGGGTGAGCAGCTCGAGACGATCGACCAGGTGCTGGAGGGCATAGCCCGCGGGGCCAGGATCAAGCGGTTCGCGATTGCCGGATACGCCCTGATTCCCCACGTCGCGTTCACCGAGCTTTCCGCGTCCCTGTCCCGGTTCCCCGGCGCGGAGGTCGTGCGCGGCGACGAACTGGTGATGGGGCTGCGGATGGTCAAGAGCGAGAGCGAGATCGCCTGCCTGCGCGAGGCGGGGCGCATCACCCGCATCGCGTTCGACCATGTGCTGGGGCACATCCGCCCAGGCATGACCGAACTGCAGGTCCGCGGGCTTGCGTGCGCGGCGATGTATGAACATGGGGCGGAGAACGAGGCGTACCCGATGTGGATGCTGGCCGGCGACGGCGGGAACCAGGCCATCAGCCGGGCCAGGCACAAGGTGATCGGGAAGAACGATATGGTCATGCTGCAAATCGGGGCGCGGTACGAGGGGTACGCATCCAGCATCGGCCGCCCGGTGTTCTTCGGGGAACGTGACAGCAAGCTGGTGGACGCCGTAAAGGCCGGGTACGAGGCGCACGAGGCCGTGGCGGGGCAGCTGTACGCGGGCAACGACGCGGGAATGGTCGCGGCGAAGTACTATGACGTGATGAAGCGGAACGGGCACGAGGGCTGGCTCTTGTACGGGCCTTGCCACGCGACGGGGCTGATGGAGGGCGAGCCGCCGTGGATCGAGCGCAACTCCCGTTATCCCCTGAGGGAGAACATGACCTACTGCATCGACGTATTCATGGGCGAGCCTGGGGGGAAGCGCGGCTTCCGCATCGAGGACAGCGTGCGCGTGGGGCTCAAGCGCGCGGACAGCATGACCGACTACAGGCGCGACATCATCATCCTGTAGGTTCCCATATCATCCAGCCAGGCCCGGTGGCATCTCCGCCCGATTTCACTCACCAATCCGACAGGTCCCAGTCGCTGCGCGCGCCTTCCTGGGAGGATTCGCGGATGAGCAGCTGCGCGTCCAGCACTCGGCACACCGGGGCCAGCGAGGGCTTGCGCATCAGCGAAAGGAGCACCCGCACCGCCTCCCGGCCCAGCTCGTACCCGGGCGTATCCACCGTGGTGATGGCCGGGGCGACCAGCGTGCCCGGGAACACGTTGTCGAACCCGCACAGCGCGATGTCCCCCGGCACGCGAAGCCCCGCCTCCCGCAGCGCCTTCAGCGCGCCGATGGCAGCCTGGTCGTTGGATGCCTGCACCGCGTCAAACTGCACCCCTTCGCGCAGTTTCTGCTGCACCAGGGCGTAGCCGGACTGGGAAAGGTAGTCGCCGAACGCCTGCAGGGCGGTACGCGGCGGGATGTCGTTGTCCTCCAGGCACCGCAGGTACCCCGCGTACCTGGCTCGCTCGTGCTCCAGGTCGATGGGGCCGGAGACGAACAGGATGTCCCTGCGCCCCAGGTCCAGCAGGTGCTGGGTGACCCTGGCGCTGTGCAGCGCGTTGTCGAAGGAAACGGAGGACAGCGCTTGCGGGTCCATCTGGCTCTCGATGGATACGACCGGGGGCATCCGGGCGTCCGCGGCGGAGAGGGCCGCGGCCCATTCCCTCGCAGCGTCCAGCGGCGCGCATGAATCCAGGATGATGCCGTCCACGTAGCTGCTGACGAGGGATTGCACGAGGGTGCGCTCGGTCCCGAAGTCGTAGTTGCTGTTCATCACGGTGACGCGGTACCCGGCGCCGGCGGCCGCGCCGATGATGCCGTTGAGCACCTTCTGGAAGAACAGCTTCGTGATGCCGGGAAGCACCACCCCGATGGTGAACGTGCGCTGGGTCTTCAGGCCCCGCGCGATGGGGTTGACCTGGTAGCCCAGCGCCCCGATGGACGCCAGCACGCGGTCGCGCACCTGCGGGCTCACGGCACGCTTGCCCGTGAGGACGTTGGATACCGTCGCCACGGACACCCCCGCGTGCCTGGATACGTCCTTCATATTGGCCATGCGATTCCCCGTCCCGCGAAATCCTGCCGCCGATTATACCACAGCGCCCATGCCTCCGTCTTTCCACGCTTCCGCCTGTTTACTTCGGGGGCTTGCGGATCCCCGCAGCGAAATGCGGCACGTGCATTCAAAAATTTCACAGTTCAGTCCTAGGCAGCACGAGGACTGATATCGGTTCACCGGTTCCCTCACTTGCCAAGGTATTGATTCGGGAAGCCAGCGTCGCCGTACGTGGCTGCTTTGCCGCTTTCCACGAATTTGTTTGTCCGATTGAGAAAAGGTATTGACATCGGCTTCCGGCCCGCCTATTATCCGAGCCAGCGAAACATGGCATTGTGGCAGCCACGGATTTAATCGTTTAAATCAAGGAGGGCTGAGGCGGAAAACGCCCTTATTGTAACGAACCGGGCATCGGCAGGCCAGGCGGCGCATTATGTGCACACCGATATTGCCGCCCTCCCACCTCCCACACCTGCCCCGCCCCAGCCCTGCAAGCGCAGGGATTTCCGCCGCCCGCCCTGCTTGCATGGCGCGTCGCGGGCCGGAGGATCCCGTCCCGATACCCGGAAGAAATACAGCACGTATCCCTCATTCCCGGGCATGCCGGAGCGCGGGCGCGCGCCTCGAGGATCTGATTGCGGGGTCACCGCAACAGCAATATAGGAGGAAACGGACATGAAGAGACTCGTTCCCCTGCTGCTCGCCCTCATCCTGCTCGGCACGATGGCCGCGGGCACGGCCCTTGCCGAAACGAAACCGCTGCGCCTGATGCTCTCCAACGCCTACTACACCGCCCCCTACTGCGCCCCCTACCACGCCGCGGCCCTCGCAACCGCAAAGGAACTCGGCGCGGAGCTGACGATCCTGGACGGCAACGGGAACCAGCAGACCCAACTGGAGCACGCGAACCTGGCCATCGCCGAGAAGTATGACGGGTTCCTCTACTTCCCGGCGGACGTCGAGGGCGCGCTGCCCGTCATCGAGGCGCTCAACGCCAGCGGCATCCCGTGGGTGGGTGTCAACGCGTACCCGGGCGCCGAGATCGACAAGGTCGGCATGAAGTACTACGTCGGCCCGGACGCGGCCTCCCACGGCGTCACGATGGCCCAGACCATCAAGGAGATGTTCCCCCAGGGCGCCAAGATGGTCGCCATCGAGGGCACCGCGGGGCACATGCAGACCATCCAGATCAACCACGTGTTCGCGCAGGAGCTCGGACCGGAATACCAGTGGCTTGACAGGCAGGACTGCGACTTCAAGGCCGAGGTGGCCATGACCAAGATGAC
>DATHTQ010000405.1:0-3280 GCA_035463055.1 Candidatus Limnocylindria bacterium | reverse complement strand
CGAGCACCAGGGCATGGACAGGCACCAGGCGCGCGCCCGGGCGACGGAGATGCTGGCGCTGGTCGGCATGCCCAACCCTGACAAGCGCCTGTCCAACTACCCGCACCAGCTCTCCGGCGGCATGCGCCAGCGCGTCATGATCGCGATGGCGCTGGCCTGCAACCCCAACATCCTCATCGCCGACGAGCCGACCACCGCGCTGGACGTGACCATCCAGGCGCAGATCCTGCGGCTCATGGCGGACCTGAAGGCAAAGCTGGAGACGGCCATCATCTTCATCACCCACGACCTGGGCGTCGTCGCGCAGTTCGCGCAGAACGTCATGGTCATGTACGCGGGCGAGGCCGTGGAGTACACCGACGTGAAGACGCTGTTCCGTCGGCCTTCGCACCCCTATACGCTGGGGCTGCTCAAGTCCCTGCCGGACCCGGTGCGCACGGTGGACATGCTGCACACCATCCCCGGCACCGTGGACCAGTCCGCCAAGCGCGCCGTCGGGTGCAAGTTCACGCCGAGGTGCTCCTTCCGGGTGCCCAAGTGCGAGACGCACAGGCCCCCCTTGATGGAGGTCGCGCCCGGGCACCGCGTGCGGTGCTGGGAGTGGGAAAGGGTGGCCGCGCATGCAGACTGAGGGCAGGAAAACGCTGCTGAGCGTCCGGGACCTGCAGATGCACTTCCCCGTGAAGTCCAGGTCCTTCAACATGTTCTCCCCGCGCAAGACCGTCAAGGCGGTCCAGGGCATCAGCTTCGACATCCTCGAGGGCGAGACGCTCGGCCTGGTCGGCGAGTCCGGCTGCGGCAAGAGCACGACCGGCAAGATGATCGTCAAGCTGCTCGCGCCCACCGGCGGCAGCATCCAGTTCGAGGGACGGGACATCTTCACGCTGAACCGCCAGGACGACCTGAAGTTCCGCAGGGAAGTGCAGATCATCTTCCAGGACCCGTACTCCTCGCTCGACCCGCACAGCAAGGTGGGCGCGACCATCGGCGAGCCGCTGGCGGTGCACAGGACCGGCACGCGGGAGGAGCGGAAGAAGCGCGTGCTGGAGATCATGGGCGACGTGGGGCTGACCCCGGACATGTACGGGCGCTACCCGCACGAGTTCTCCGGCGGCCAGCGCCAGCGCATCGGCGTCGCGCGCGCCCTGGCGCTCAGCCCGCGGCTCATCGTCTGCGACGAGCCGGTGTCCTCGCTGGACGTGTCCATCCAGGCGCAGATCCTCAACCTCATGAAGCAGATCCAGCGCAAGTTCCGCCTCACCTACCTGTTCATCTCGCACAACCTGCTCGTGGTCAAGCACCTGTGCGACCGCATCGCCGTGATGTACCTGGGCCACATCGTGGAGATCGCGGACACCGGCAGCCTGTTCGGCAACCGCCTGCACCCCTACACGCAGGCGCTGTTCGACTCCATCCCCATCGCCAACCCGGAGGTGCAGTCCATGACCCGGGTCATCCAGGGCGACATCCCCTCCCCGGTGGACCCGCCGCCCGGCTGCCCCTTCAACACCCGCTGCCCCTACGCACGGGAGCTTTGCTTTGCGCAGATGCCGCCGCTGACGGACGACGGCGGCGGGCACCGCGTCGCGTGCCATTTCTACAAGGAGATCCAGGTGGCCAGGGACCGGGAGTGAGGCCTGGCGCCGCGTCGCATCATTTCGGGAAAGCCAAGTCCTGATAAGTAGTTATGTACAAAAAAGCCAGCGGACGCTGGCTTTTTCGTTCCGTCGGAAAGCTGGAGGAGCCGAACGGCATTCCGCCCCGCCGCGCGGCAAGCATTTCCCAACGCCCGCGATCTGCATTTTCATGCTTGCAATCCCTGCCAGCTGGTGCATATCTAACCCTCCGCGGCCTGCATTTTTTCATGCTTGCATTTCCATTCCGGCTGTTGTATATAGTGGGTTGTAAGACGTCATACAAGTTGACAGGAAGGTGCGCGCGATGCGGTTCGCAGGAATCAGCGCCTATACCGGGAAATATACCGAGATACGCACCCGGGACGGGCGCATCGAGGGAATCGGGGCACGGGAAGCCCCCGCGCAGGGCGGGCCGCTTCCGGTGCTCAGCCGCGGGCTGACCGACATCCAGGTCAACGGCTACCGCGGCGTGGATTACAGCGGTGAAGCGCTCTCGGAAGAGGGGATGCTGCAGGTCGTCCATGACCTCGCGCGCGCGGGGACCCTGCGGCACCTGCCGACCCTCATCACCGGCAGCCGCGCACAGACCCGGGACAACCTGCGGCGCATCAGCGACGCCGTGGAACGCAACACCGCGCTGAAGGCCGCCGTCGCGGGCATCCACCTCGAGGGCCCGTACATCTCCGGCATGGACGGCGCGCGCGGCGCGCACGACGCCCGGCACGTACGCGACCCGGGCATCGACGAGCTGCGCGACTGGCAGGAAGCGGCGCGCGGGATGGTCAGGCTGGTCACCGTGGCGCCGGAGCGGGAGGGCGCCCCAGCGTTCATCCGCGCGGCCGCGGATATGGGCATCACGGTGGCCCTCGGCCACACCCTCGCCACAGGGGAGCAGATCGAGGAGGCCGTCCGGGCGGGCGCGCGCCTGAGCACGCACCTGGGCAACGGCAGCCCCGCGATGCTGCCCAGGCTGCGCAACCACATCTGGGCGCAGCTTGCCAACGACGAGCTGTACGCCAGCCTGATCGCGGACGGGTTCCACCTTCCCGCCGACACCCTCAAGGTGTTCGCCCGCGCCAAGGGTCTGGGGCGCGTCATCCTGACCAGCGACGTGGGGCCCATGGGCGGCCTCGCGCCGGGGCGCTACGAATGGGGGAACACCAGCGTGGAGGTCCACCCCGACGGGCACCTGGGGCTGGCGGGCACGGAGTACCTGGCCGGCGCGGGCCACCTGCTGGACCGCTGCGTGGCGTTCTTCCGCGAGGCTGTGGGGTGCACGCTGCCAGAGGCGCTCGCCGCGGCGTCGGACGTCCCGGTGCGATTCCTGGGCCTGGACGCGGGCACGGGGGACTTCAAAATCGGCGAACCCGCCGACGTCGTCTGCCTGGAGGAAGCCCCCGGGCGGCTGCGCGTCCTCTCCTGGGCGCTTGGCGCGCGGGAACAGGCCAACGAGGCGGAGGGAGGCTGAAGATGTCCGGGAACACGCATCCATCGGCGTCGGACGCCGGGGCGCAAAGCATCCGAGGCTACATCGTCGACAACAACCTCCGGGCGGGCGACCGGCTGCCCAGCGAGGCGGAGCTGTGCGAGATATTGGGCTACAGCCGCCCCTCCATCCGCGAGTCCCTCAAGATCCTGGAGGG
>DATHTQ010000404.1:0-6087 GCA_035463055.1 Candidatus Limnocylindria bacterium | reverse complement strand
AGCACGGCGGCGATGGCGGGGCTTCGCTCCTCCCTCGCCCGCGCGGCGGGCACACCGGAGAGCGCGGCGGGGTTCCTTTACATCGCGCCCAGCCTGCTGTTCGTCTGCATCATGAGCGCGTACCGCGGCTATATGCAGGGGCACCGGCGCATGGTGCCAACGGCCATCAGCCAGCTCATCGAGCAGGTGGGCAAGGTGGCAGTGGCGCTGCCGCTGGCGTACCGGTTCATGCTGTCCGGCGGGTACGCGATGGGGGCCGCGGGGGCGCTGCTGGGCACCACCATCGCGGAGGCGGTTGCCATGCTCTACATGGCGGTGGACTACCACTTCGTCCGGCCCGGGCTGTACGCCGGCGTGCCGGCGGAGGCGGGGCCCCCGGAAAGCCGCCGCGCGGTGGCGCGGGAGCTCGTCTTCTCGGCCGGACCCATCACCATCGGCGCGTGCATCGTGCCGCTGGCGGGCGCGGTGGACAGCTTCATGCTCGTGCGGCTGATGCAGCGGTACCTGGAGCCCGCGGAGGCGCTGTCCCGGTACGGCATCTATTCGGGGCTGGTCATCGCGCTCATCAACGTGCCAACCGCGCTGGCGATGGCGACCGCCGCCAGCCTGGTCCCCTCCATCTCCGCCAGGCGCGCGGCGGGCGACGAGGCGGGCATCCGGCGGGACGCCTCCGCGGGCCTGCGGCTGTCCATGGTCATCGGGCTGCCGGGCTCGGTGGGCATGAGCCTGCTGGCGCAGCCCATCCTGGCCCTGCTGTTCGGCGGCGGCAAGTACTCCCCGGAGCAGCTCGCCCTGGGCGGCAGCCTGCTGCAGGTCAGCTCGCTGACCATTGTCGTGTTCACGCTCGTGCAGGCGACCAGCGGCATCCTGCAGGGTCTGTACCTGCAGCGCATCCCCATGTATACGCTGATGCTCGGCGTGGGCCTCAAGGTCGCCATCAACTACGCGGCGGTCCGGATCCCCTCGGTCAGCATCTTCGGCGCGCCGTGGGCGTCGCTGGTGTGCTACGCCGTGAGCGCCGCGCTGAACCTGTACTACGTCGCACGGCACGCGCGGCTGCGGTTCGACCTCAAGGAGCTGCTCCTGCGGCCGTCGCTCGCGACGCTGGCCATGGCGCTCCCGGTGGCGCTGGCCGCGCATTTCCTGGGGAACCGCCTGCAGCGCAGCTGGCCGCTGATGGGTATCGTCCTGGCGGGGGCGGTGGTCATTTACGTCGCGGCCGCCCTCAGGACGGGCGCCGTGAAGACGACGGAGCTGCCCGGGCGGCTGCGGAGGGGGCATTGATGCACACGATCACCGTTGTGGCGCTGGGGCCGGGCTCGCCGGACCTGCTGACCCTGGGGGCGCTGCGCCAGCTCAAGAAGGCGGCCAGGGTCGTCCTGCGAACTGCGCGCCACGCCGCGGTCCCGTTCCTGGAGGGCGAGGGCGTGAAGGCGGAGAGCCTGGATGCCTTGCACGACTCGAGCCCAGACTTCGACGCGCTTGCCGGCGCGTGCGCCGACCGGGTCCTGGAGCTGGCCCGCAAGGGCGCGGTGACCTACGCGGTGGCGGACCCCGCCCGGGACGAGACCGTGCGGCTGCTGCGCGAGCGCGCGGGGGACGCGGTGCGGGTGCTGCCGGGGGTGGCGCCGGAGGCGCACATGCTCGCGCAGGGCGCGTGGGCGGGCCAGTGGATGGTGTCCTCCGCCGTGGGGCTTGCGCCGCACGACGCCCAGCAGCCGCTGGCCGTAACGGAGCTGGACGGCAGGGCGCTGGCGGGCGAGGTCAAGCTCAAGCTGCTGCCGCTGTACGGCGACGGGGCGCGGGTGCTGTTCTTCCCGCCCTCCGAGGCGCTGTGGAGGAAGAGCGTCCCCATCCCCCTGGCGGACCTGGACCGGCAGCCGCGCTACGACCACACGGCGGGCTTCGTGGTCTATCCCGCGCCGCTGCTGGAGAGGACCGAGTTCGACGCCGCGGACCTGCTGGCCATCATGCGCAGGCTGCGGGCCAGGGACGGCTGCCCCTGGGACCGGGAGCAGACCCACCTGACCCTCGTCAAGCACCTGGTCGAGGAGGCGAACGAGGCGGCCGCCGCCCTGCTGGAGGAGGACTGGGACGCCGCCGCGGACGAGCTGGGCGACGTGATGCTGCAGCTCGCCTTCCACGCGGTCGTGGGGGAGGAGCAGGGCACCATGGAGTGGGGCAGCTTCCTGCGCGCCATCTGCGGCAAGCTCATCCGCCGCCACCCGCACGTGTTCGGGGAAAGCCACGCGGGCGACGCGGCGGAGGCCCTCACGCGCTGGGAGGAAGCCAAGGGGAAGGAAAACCGGCCCGGCGAAGGGCCGGGAGACCGGATGGACGCCGTGCCCAAGGGCCTGGCGCCCCTGCTGTACGCGGAGAAGGTGCAGAAAATCGCCGCGAAGGTGGGTTTCGACTGGCACAGCGCGGGGGACGCGCTGTCGAAGGTCGGCGAGGAGGCGCAGGAGCTGCGCGAGGCCATGGAAACCGGCGCGAACGTGCAGGAGGAGCTTGGCGATTTGCTGTTCTCCGCGGTCAACGTCGCCCGGCTGCTGGGCATGTCCGCGGACGAGGCGCTGCGGCTTGCCTCCGGCAAGTTCGTCCGCCGGTTCAAAAGCATGGAAATTTCGATAAAAAATGACAAGAAAATCCCGGATGCGTTGACAGACCTTGATTTTGAGGTATACTGGAATCGAAGTAAAACGGAAAAGCCATAGTTTTGCTTCCACTTCAACAGCGAGGAGGGATGCACATGAATAAAACAGACCTGATTGCCGCCGTAGCGAGGGAAACCGACCTGAAGAGGGTTGACGCCGACCGGGCAGTCAACGCGGTCTTCAACGCCATCCAGACGGCACTGCAGAACGGGGAACGGGTCCAGCTGATCGGTTTCGGCACGTTCGAGGCCAGGAAGCGCCCCGCCCGCGTCGCGCGCAATCCGCGCACCGGCGAAGAGATCAAGGTGAAGGCATCCAACGCACCGGGATTCAAGCCGAGCAAGGCGTTCAAGGACCAGCTGAACTGAGCACCCGGCCATTGGCATGATGCATCCGCGCAGCGGCGCGTTCGGGTACGGAAAAGTGTCTGCGGACACTTTTTCGTTTTGCGGGCGCACGGAGGGGCTGTTGCCTGGGCGCGCAGGATGACAGGACCCATAACACAGATGGAAGGGGGCGTCGCATGCGCCTCGACAAATACCTCAAGGTATCCAGGATCATCAAGCGGCGCACGGTGGCCAAGGAAGCCTGCGACGGCGGGCGCGTGAGCGTCAACGGACGCGTGGCGAAGGCGGGGGCCGACGTCAAGGAAGGCGACCTGCTGGAAATCCGCTTCGGCGCCAAGCTGGGCAGGTACGAGATCACCCATGTGGCCGAGACCGCGCGCAAGGACGCCGCGTCGGAGATGTACCGCGTGGTCGCGGAGGACGGGGACGTGCTGGCGCAGCGCAGCGAATGAGCGTGCACCTTTCTTTCCCGCGGGCCGGCCCATGCCGGGCACGCCCGCGTTTGAGCGGTATGTTCAGGACTGATCAGGCAAATGCACAATGAGAAAGCCCCAGGTGTTGAAGCCTGGGGCTCTCTGGTGCGGGAAACAGGACTTGAACCTGCATGAACGTATTGTTCACTAGAACCTGAATCTAGCGCGTCTGCCAATTCCGCCATTCCCGCAAGGCGCAGTATATAAATTACACCATAAGGCCCGGGATGTCAAGCGTTTTTGTCCCTCGCCGCGTTATTTTCACGGGCCGGAGCGGCTGGTTTCGGCGTCGGCCGCATGGGCCGCTTCTCGGATTTCGCCTGCATCCAGGCGCACGCTGCCATCAGCGTGAACGCCACCGCCTGCAGGAGCATGCAGACGAGGTTGAGCCGTTCGATGCCCCAATTGTCCACGATCCAGCCGCTGGTCAGGTTGTTGACGATGGCCGCCAGCGAGCCGCTGACGGCGACCAGCGCCTGCGCGCGCACCTTCTCGTTGACGCGCACCATGTCGTTGACGAAATAGACCGAGGTGACGCCGAACAGGCCGAAGGCCAGGATGCTGACCGCCATGGCGGTGTATACGCCCCCCAGGCTGCCCGCGAAGTACAGGATGGTGAACTTGGCCAGGTACGCCGACAGGGCCAGCACGAGGATCGCGCGGGCCCTAAACCTGCGCAGCAGGAACGGGGTGAGGAAGAAGGCCGGCATCTCCACCCCCGCCTGGATGGCCATCGCGAGGCCCAGGTCCGCGCGGTTGCCGCCCACGTGCTCGACGACGCGGTTGATGAACAGGGCCACGTTGCTCTGCCCGGCACTCATGAAGATCACGGACAGCAGGAACAGCTGCAGCACGGGGCTGGCCGCCAGCATCTGGCGCAGCGAGGTCTTGCGGATCGGCTCCGCCAGCGCGGGGATGGCCCCTTCGTCCTCGTCGCGCGACGGCACCGGCATCATGAGCGCGATGATGACCCCAAAGACGGTGATGACCAGGCACAGCGGCATCAGGATGCTGGGGGAATAATTCTCGACCAGCCTGCCGATGTAGAACGCGGTGAACGCGTAGGCGATGGATGCTGTGCCTCGTGGCCATCCGATGTTGACCCGCTGCCCGGAATTGATGAACTGCAGGATCTGCGCGTTGATGAGGCCCGGCATCGTGTTGGACAGGCTCAGCGCGAGGGCGAAGACCACGAGCATCAGCGCCACAGGGAGGGGGATGAGGGCCAGCAGCGTGACCAGGGCCAGGATGGTGAAATAGACGGCGAGGATGATGCGCTTGACGGGTATGCTCAGGTGGGCGTCTGAAAAGGAAGATACGGCGAGCTGGAACCCGATGGTGAGCATCGCGATGGCGGACGCCGTGACGCCGATGCTCGTGTCCGATATCCCGTGGTATGTGAGGTAGACGGCCAGGAAGCCCGCCAGCGGCGCGTAGCCCATCCAGAAGGACGAGTATACGCCGGCGAACACGGCTTCAATCCTGAACCCATTGCTGGACGGTCGGCGCATGGAACCTCCTGGCCCGTTTGGCAGGCAACATCATACGATAACGCCGTGCAAAGTCAAGCGGTACCACAACGCGGCCCGCTTGTGGCCGAGGCAGGCGCATCGTATAATTCATGCAGGTATGCATAAGGAGGAAACGGTATGGTCATCGGTGTGCCGAGGGAGATCATGCGCGAGGAAAACCGCGTCGCGGCGACGCCGGAAACGTGCGCGGCCTTCGTCAGGGCGGGGCATACGGTCCTGATGGAGCGGGGCGCGGGGGAAGGCGCGTTCTTCGCCGACGCCCAGTACGAGGCGGCGGGCGTGTCCGTCGTGCCCGACGCGCGAGAGGTGTACGGCAGGGCGGACGTCGTCCTCAAGGTCAAGGAGCCGCAGTACAACGAGGCCCTCAGGGAGCACGAGGCGGACCTGCTGCATAAGGGGCAGGTGCTCATCGCGTTCCTCCACCCGGCGGCGCCGGGCAACCACGCGATGGTGCGGCGCCTGGCCCACAACGGCGTGACCGCGCTGACCCTGGACGGCATCCCGCGCATCCCCCGCGCCCGGGAGATGGACCCGCTCATCAGCATGTCGGTCTGCGCGGGGTACAAGGGCGTGCTCATGGCCGTATGCCTGCTTCCCCGGTTCGTGCCCGGCGTCGCCCTGCAGGGCGGGACGGCGGAGCCCGCGCGCGCGCTGGTGGTCGGCGCGGGGGTCGCGGGGATGCAGGCGCTGGACACCCTGCGCCGCCTTGGGGCCCGGGTGTTCGCCGCGGACATCCGCGAGGACGCGCGGGAGCGTGCGCAGAACTTAGGCGCGGAGATGGTGGACCTGTCGCCGCCCAGCCAGGCAGGCCAGGGCGCGGACGCCCATGAGGCGCTGCTGGAGCATGAGCGCGCGGTGCTGGCGCGGCTTTTGCCCGACATGGACGTGGTCGTGCTCTCGCAACTGATGCTGGGACACCAGGCGCCGGTGCTGGTGACCGCGGGCATGGTGCAGTCCATGAAGCCCGGCAGCGTGATCCTGGACATCTCCGTGGACCAGGGCGGCAACTGCGAGCTGACCGAGCCAGGCGAGATCGTCCTGCGCCACGGCGTGCACGTCATCGGCATCAAGAACATCCCCG
>DATHTQ010000403.1:0-4157 GCA_035463055.1 Candidatus Limnocylindria bacterium | reverse complement strand
TGAATTTCATCTCAATCCCTCCAAAGGCTGCGCGTCCTTCGCGCGATACCAACATAAACCCCGAATGTAAACAGGCGTGCGCAGGCGTGTAAAGCCTGTGTAAAGCCTTGGCGCTTCATCCCAGGCGCCTGTATCGCATGGCATTTATATATGGCAAAAAGAACAGCCGCCCCGCGCGCGGCGCTGGACGGCATCATTCTATCTGCCAATATATTCAAGAATCAGAAAGGTTTGTGACGGCTCGTTACCGAAGCACCTTGCTCAAAAACGCCTGGGTGCGCTGGCTCTTCGGATGGCCGAAGAGCTCCTCCGGGCTGCCCTGCTCCTCGATGCGCCCCTCGTCCATGAACAGTACGCGGCTGGACACCTCGCGCGCGAAGCCCATCTCGTGGGTCACGATGATGCAGGTCATGCCCCCGTTGACCAGGTCCTGGATGACCTGAAGCACCTCGCCCACCATCTCCGGGTCCAGGGCGCTGGTCGGCTCGTCGAACAGCATGACGTCCGGGTCCATGGCCAGGGCGCGCACGATGGCGAGGCGCTGCTTCTGCCCGCCGGAGAGGCGGCGCGGGTGCTCGTTCTCCTTGTCCAGCAGGCCTACCCGCGCCAGCAGCTCACGCGCGTAGCCCTGGGCCTCCCTGGCCGGGCGCAGCTTGAGCATCGTGGGCGCCAGCGTGATGTTCTGCAGCACCGTGAGGTGCGGGAACACGTTGAACTGCTGGAACACCATGCCCATCTTCTGGCGGTGGCGGTCGATGTCCACCTTGCGGTCAGTCAGGTCAACGCCCTCAAAGAAAATCTTGCCGCTGGTCGGCATCTCCAGGAGGTTCAGGCAGCGCAGGAACGTGGACTTGCCGGAGCCGGAGGGCCCGATGACGGAGATGACCTCCCCCTTGACCACGGTTTCGGTGATGCCCCGGAGGACCTCCAGGGTCCCGAAGTTCTTGCGCAGGTCGATTGTCTCAATCACTGGCCTTGAGCCTCCTTTCGAACGAGTTGACGAGTTTGCTGAGGGAGAACGTCATGACGAAGTACACCACGCCGATGATGACCAGCGGCTCGATGACCAGGAACATGCTTCCCTTGACCACGTTGTACTGCGTCATGAGGTCGCCCACGAAGAACGTCGAGGCGAGCGACGTCTCCTTGATGACGGTGACGAACTCGTTGCCCAGCGCGGGCAGGATGTTCTTGACCGCCTGTGGCAGGACGATGCGGAGCATCGTCTGGCGGGCGCTGAGGCCCAGGGTGCGCGCGGCCTCGGTCTGCCCGCGGTCCACCGCCTGGATGCCGGCGCGCACGATCTCGCAGACGTAGGCGGCGGAGTTGATGACCAGGGCGATGGCCACGGACGCGAACTTGGACAGGTTCAGCGCGGGCAGCGCCTCGGGGAGGATGAAGTAGAAGAAGTACAGCTGCAGCAGCAGCGGCGTCCCGCGCAGCAGCTCCACGTATCCCGTGGCAAGGCCGCTGACGGCCCGGATGCCCAGCGTGATGAACAGGTCGGAGGTGCGCTCCTTCGGCTTGTAGTAGGGCAGCCGCTCGCGCTGGCGGCGCATCAGCGCCAGCAGCGAACCCAGGATGGCGCCGAAGAACACCGTGATGAAGCTGAGCAGCAGCGTATATCCCGCGCCCTGCAGGAACAGCCCCCAGTAGCGGCCCAGCG
This sequence comes from Candidatus Limnocylindria bacterium, assembly GCA_035463055.1. Lineage (GTDB taxonomy): Bacteria > Bacillota > Clostridia > Christensenellales > Aristaeellaceae > UBA6115. Next base: position 2,491 of record DATHTQ010000403.1, on the reverse strand, counting down.
CCCGCATGAGGTTCGCGGAGAAATTGGTGAACAATGCGGCCTCCTCTCCCGCCGCGGCACATGGGCGCCGCTATGCGGCGGCATGCGTCCCGCAGCCAAGCGAATGCATAATAACACAAATAATTCCACCCGTACAGTAAGAAATATGCATCTCATGCAGATACTTCAGCCGTCTGTTCAGGAGACTTGAGCAGCATAACCGCAGAAAGCAACCATGCGGCATCAAATTGTTTCGCAGCCGCAGATATATGGAGTGATGCGGGGCTTCCCAAACGCGAACGCGGCCATGACGGCCTTGTTATGAGGGAATATGCATATTTATCCGTTCCAATCCCAAAATGCAAGTTGGCGTACATGTAAAAGCCGCCCTTGCGGGCGGCTTGGGATTCGTATCAGGTTTTGGTCTTCCTTGGTTTTTTCGCCGGCGGCGCGGCCTCGGCCGCAGAAGGCTCCGTCTCCATCGCCGCCGCCCGGGTCCCGGGCTCCGCTTCCGGGGCCTTCTTCTTCCGGGGGGGAGCCTTCTTCTTTGGCGCCTCCGCCATGGCGGTTTCGCTTCCCTGTCCGTCCGGCCCGCCTGTTTCCGGCTTCGCCCCGGGCTTCCGGTTCTCGCCTCCGGTTGGGAAGGCGGCGGGCTCCGCGCCCTCCCCGGGCGTATTCACTACCGCCGAGGACCCCGGCGCGTGTTCCATCCGGGGCCCTTCGGCCGGCTGCCCCGCCGGCGCGCCGTTCGCGCGACCGTTCCCGTCGCCCAGGAGCTGGGGCAGCAGCTTGCGGTACAGCTCGAGGTAGCGCTGGGAGGACTTGGCCCAGGAGAAGTCGGCGCGCATGCCGCGGTCCATCAGCTGCGCCCACACGTCCTTCTCCTCCCGGAAATAGCGCAGCGCGCGCTGGATGACGTGCAGCATGTCGTGCGCGTTGTAGTTGAAGAACGTGAAGCCGTTGCCCAGGCCGCTGAACTTGTTGTAGGAGAGCACGGTGTCCCTGAGGCCCCCGGTCTCGCGCACAATGGGCACGGTGCCGTAGCGCAGGGCGATCATCTGGCTCAGGCCGCAGGGCTCGAACGCCGAGGGCATGAGGAACATGTCGGCCCCGGCGTAGATGCGGTGGGCCAGGCGGTTGTCCATCACGAACCTCGCTGCGACGCGGCCGGGGTAGTTCTGCTCGGCCCAGCTGAAGAGGTTGACGTAGCGCGACTCGCCCATCCCCAGGCACACCAGCTGCAGATCCTCGCGCATGATGTCCGCGATGACGTAGTCCACGAGGTCCAGGCCCTTCTGGCTGTTGAGGCGGCCCACCATCGCGATGATGGGCGTGGCGGGGTTCACCTCCAGGCCCATCTCCTCCTGCAGGGCGCGCTTGCAGGCGGCCTTGCCCACGGGCGCCTCGGGCGAATAGGTCTGCGCGATGTAGCTGTCCTGCGCGGGGTTGAACTCGCGCACGTCCAGGCCGTTGAGGATGCCGGTCACGTGCGCGCGCTTGGCCCGCAGCAGGCCGTCCAGGCGCTCGCCGAAGTAGGCGGTCTGGATCTCCTCGGCATAGCTGGGGCTCACGGTCGTGATCTCGTCCGCGTAGACGATGCCGGACTTGAGGAAGTTGGCGTTGCCGAAGAACTCGAGCTTGTCGTTGGTGAAGTCCTCGTCCTTGAGGCTGAGCAGGTCCTGCACTTCCTTGATGCCGAAGATGCCCTGGTACTGCAGGTTGTGGATGGTGAAGACGGTGCGGATCTGCTCGTAGTTCTTCACCCCTGCGTACTGGATGCGCAGCAGCGCGGGGATCATGCCGGTCTGCCAGTCGTGGGCGTGGATGACGTCGGGGGTGAAGGGGATGAGCGGCAGGGCGTTGAGCACCCCGCGGCAGAAGAACGCGAACCGCTCGTGCTCGTCGCCGCCCAGGCCGTACACGTAGGTGCGGCCGAAATAATAACGGTTGTCGAGGAAGTAGTAGGTGACGCCGCCCCTCTCGAGCTCCTCGATGCCGCAGTACTGGCGCCTCCAGCCCAGGGCGACCTCGAAATCCACCGTGTGGGTCATCCTGCGCTCATATTCCTCTGGGATGGCGCTGTACTTGGGGATGATGACGCGCACGTCATGCCCCTGCTCCGCCAGGGCAGGCGCGAGGGAGCCGATGACGTCCGCCAGCCCGCCGGTCTTGATGAACGGCACGCATTCGCTCGCTGTGAACAGGATCTTCAAGGTATCCCTCCTTTTGCGTCCCAGCCGGGGGATGAAGCGCGGTCAGGCGGTCAGATGGTGAGGTTCTTGGCGACTACGATAGGATACCCGCGCGGCGCGACGAGGCGCACGTTCTCGCGCAGGGTGGTCTGCTTGTCGAGGATGCAGCCCTCGACCTCGGCGCCGCGGGATATCACCGCGTCCTGCATGACGATGGAGTTGCGCACGGTGGCGCCGGGCTTGATGACGACGCCGCGGAAGAGGATGCTGTTCTCGACGGTCCCCTCGATGATGCAGCCGTCCGCCACCAGGGCGTTGGT